>JAEUHE010000152.1 GCA_016793885.1 Verrucomicrobiales bacterium | reverse complement strand
ATTCAGTTTGGCAGGATACCCGACTCAATAGGCTTCAGCCCCACAGTGGACCCTACTGACTGGTAAGCCGGATGCGGGAGATCCGCCAGTCCGGTTTGGAGGGAGGGGTGCGGTCAATCCCGCATTCCTACCCCTATCAATTGTAGAGACGTCCGTGCTGGACGATTCCCCTCCCGATGGGCCGACACGGCCCACGCTACATTGTTTCCCACTATGGACTGCGCGGGGCATGCCGCCGCTTTTCCTGCACGCCACCAAAACCCTCTCGCTCACCGCAACGAACCAACTGCCAGAATGCCCTAGAGCGAAGAAATCCCGCTCTAGGGCATCTCGTAGAACGACAGTCCAAGTCGGATCCCCTCATTCAAGGCCGCAGTCGGTAAAACCGACGCGCTTCGCTCGGCGTGATCCGGAGCGGACTCGTCGCGTCCACCAAGTCACTCCAAACACCCGACACCTCCGCGGCCGTTTGAAGCGTAGCCGACCCCGACCACGAGACCAGGACGTCAGTCCCCAGCGGAGCCACGCTCAAAGCCCCCGGGATGACGATCGTCAGTCCGTTGACCACCGCCGTGCCCGGCCCAAACAAGCCATCCACCTGACCGTTCGTCACCGGTACTCGGCGATAATAGTAGGTGTTGGCTGCGGTGAAGATCCCTCGTGGTGCGAAGGGTGATCGAGCGAGCCCCGCCACGCTTACCCCTCCGTTGTTCCGATAGAAGTAGAGGTCCACAAACGGAACCGATCCCAATCCCGTGATGGTGAAGGGCGATTCATCGGTGCTGTTCCCAGCCGATTTGTTAAAGATGTAATCGCTGAAGAGCGCCTCCCGGGCCGTGGGACCAGTCGCAACGGCTCCCCCAACGTCCCCACCCATGGGGGAAACGCTGAAAGCGATCGTGGTGGGGCCGCCCAACGAGTTCAATAAATCGCTGGCGGCAACGGTGAGGTTGTCATCGTCCGTTCCATCTTCGAGGCGGGAGTCCGCGGTCAACCCGTTCCAGACCATTCCTCCGCCCGGTGCGCTGGTCCCGGAATACGTGGGTCCCAGCTCGTCCGGATGACGTGCCCCATTGAAATCAATGTTCACAATGGTGGCAGCCCTCACCAAATTGAGAACGCTGAAACTGAAGGTGCGAGTTTGAATCACCGGTGGATTGGAACGATCGGCAAAGGTAATCTCCACCTGGTTCAAGGAATCTCCCGGCAGATCGCCCGGAGGATCGTAGGACACCGTTGTGATGTCAGAGCCCGCGGGCTTAACGATAGTGGGGGTCACCGCCTGGCCATTCACGGACAGTCGAATTGAGGACGAATCAACCTGAGTGACATAGTCCATCAGATCGATCTGAATGGTGGTGTCGCCGGGAATCCCATCACCCGTGGGTGCCACGGATTTGACCATAGGTTGCGGCAAGGGCTTCACGATGGTTAGCCCGTTGATCACCGTCGTTCCCGGACCGAAATTTCCAGAAATGCTGCCCCCCAGAACCGGCACATTTCGGAAATAGGTGGTGTTGGCCCCCGTAAACAGCCCGCTGGGCGTGAAGCTACTCGGGGCTACATCAGCCACCGTGATGGTGCCCGCCGATCGATAAAAATACAGGTCCACCGTCGGGGCTTGCCCCAAGCCGGTGATCACAAAAGGCGACTGTCCAGCCGAGTTGCCGGCGGAGTTGTTGAAGATGTAATCACTGAAGAGAGCCTGACTCGTGCTCGGGTTGGTCGTGGGCGCCCCGCCGACATCACCGCCCATCGGCCCGACCGTGAACGCGATGGTGGTCGTGCCGCCCATGGAGTCGAGCAGCCCAGCGGCCTCGACCGTCAGGTTGTCATCATCTCCACCCCCTTCAATCCTGGAATCCGCAGTAATGCCGTTCCAAATCTGCCCCCCACCGGCAGCGCCAAGCCCGGAATACGTGGGCCCCAACTCGTCTGGACCCGGCACATTGCGCACGCCGTTGAAGTCAATGTTCACAATACTGGACGCTTTAACCTCGTTGAAGACTGTGAAACTGAAGGAGCGAGTTTGAACTACGGGAGGCGTCGAGCGATCGCTGAAGGTGATGCTCACGACATTGGTGGAGTCCGCAGGAAGTCTGCCGGGAGGATCGTAGGTCACCGTGGTCACTTCCGAACCGGCGGGCTTCGCAATGGTGGGAACCACCGCCTGCCCGTTCAGGGTCAACTGTATGGAAGCCGGATCCACCTGGGTCACGTTGTCCTGAAGCTCGATGCGGATCTCCGCGCTCCCGAGGACTCCGTCGCCGGTGGGTGCGAGAGATTTGACAATCGGCTGAGGCAAAGGTTTTACGATCGAGAGTCCGTTGATCACCGTAACTCCCGGACCAAAGTTTCCCGACACGCTACCACCCACCACCGGCACTCCCCGGAATGCTACCGTGTTGCCGGCGGTGAACAGGCCGCTGGAAATGACGACGCCAGGAGAAACGCCGGCGACCGAAATCGTCCCCACGGCGCGGTAAAAATAGAGATCAACGCTGGGCACAGAACCCAATCCACTGATCACGAACGGAGATTCCCCGGCGGTGTTGCCCGCGGAGTTATTAAAGAAATAGTCACTGAACAAGGCCTGACCCACCGTAGGGTCGGTCGTAGGCGTTCCCCCCACATCTCCTCCCACCGGGTTCACGCCGAAACTCACGGAGGTAACGCCTCCGAGGGAGTCAACCAACCCGCTGCTCCCGATGTTGAGATTGTCGTCGTCCGTGCCGTCCGGTAACCGGGAGTCAACAGCGATCCCGTTCCAGATCGTGCCACCCCCGCCCGCTCCCTGCCCGGAGTAGGTTACCCCGATCTCATCTCCAGTCCGCGCGCCATCGAAATCAACATTGATCACCAAGGCCGCCTTGAGGTCGCTGAAGACGGCGAAGGAGAAGTCATTGGTCTGAACCACGGCCGGAACCGCATCGCTTCCGAAAATGATTCGAACGACCTGTGTGCTGTCGGGGGGGAGCGCTCCCTGGGGATCATAGGAGACCGTGGTAAGCCCCGCCCCGACATCGCGCGTGATTTGCGGCGAGACCGGCGCCCCGTTCAGGAGCAGCTGAATCGAGCCAGGCACTACCGCCGTGGCCTTGTCCCTCAGTTTAATCTCCACCACCGCATTGGTGCGCACTGCTTTCCCGGAGGGCGAAGCAGATTCGACGATCGGCGCGGCGGGCGAACTGAACTCTCCGGGAGCGCTAACGCTCAGGCCCCACAGCACCGCCACGCCGCCGCCTATCGAGCCGGTCACTTGACCGTTGCTGACGGGAACCTCCCGGAAGTAGGTGGTGTTCGCGGGAGTAAAAGGCGGCTCGCCTATAAACTCGGAAGCCTCCACCCCCTCAATTGTCACGCTGCCGCTGCGCTTGTAAAAATAAAGGTCCACCGTGGCATTGTCGCCCAAACCCGAAATCGTAAACGGAGACTGCCCAGCGCTGTTGCCCGCCGAGTTATTGAAGATGTAATCATTAAAAAGCGCCAAAGGATCCAACGGGTCTGTGACGGGCGCGGCACAGCAGACGTCACCGCCCACCGGCCCGAGCGTGAAACTCACGGCCGTCGTGAGCCCCGACTCGTCCACCAAACTAGCACCCATGACGTTGAGATTGTCGTCATCGCTGCCATCCGGAAGTCGGGAGTCGGCGTTCAATCCGTTCCACGAGGTTCCCACCCCCGCGGCGCTGGGGCCTGAGTAGACGGGACCGGGAACATCCGGCCCGGGTACGTTCCTGACGCCTTGGAAGTCAATGTTGACGACGGCAGCCGAGGCCTCCAGCCACCAGCCAAGGGATGCGAGAGAGACGAAGCTCATCAAACGGTGAGGGACCAGACGAAGAGTCATCATAGTACAGTTCCTTCGAGTGTAGTTTGACCTTGCGAACGGCAGCAACGCGACGATGCGAGAACGTAACATTGCCTGAACCGGGCAAAGAATGTTTTGGGATAGCACAGCCACCCTATTCCGAGACGCGACGAAGGCAAGCCATTTTGTGGGCCTGTCTCCCCGCTACGCGGGCAGGCGAAAGCGGCAGAGGGCTGCCGCACTCCATAGGTCACCATTCCCGCGAAGCCTTTGGAGTGCTGTAGCCCTCTACAGCTTTTCGGTAACCCCGGAGGGGATCCCCGCTACGCGGGCAGGCGAAAGCGGATGCGCCCTCACCTAAAAGAATGACACCCGGATGGACCGCTGTCCTCAGGCGTGATTTGACTTCGCGCCTCAGGCTCGGCATTGTGTCATGTAATCGCCCTTCACCCTGCCGTACATGATCACACTGCGGACATTTGGTCCCCGTCGCTTCCCCATCCTATGAAGCATTCTCGCACCCTCATCCGGCTGCTGCTCACATTCATCCTGGCGGGCTTTCACGCCAACGCCGAACCCGCCACGAACGCCATCTATCAGGCATCGATCGATCTGTTGGCCGACGAGTCGCTGCCGGGAGCGGAAAACGGATCGAATGGCGTTTGGACCTACGGCGGATACAACCCGTCGCTCACCCAGTTCACACCCTTCACCGCCGACCAACACCTCGACAACTGGCCGGCGAGCCTGCAAAGCGGCACGTTCCAAGGCTACGCAAGCCTCGCCGGCGATGCCACTCCGACCCTGGTGGTCAACACCAACCGCACCACCGCTCAAAGCCCGTGCTGTGGCATCACCCCCATCGCGCCCGGTAAGATCCTCATGCACCCCAGCTCGCCCGCCGGAGGAAATTTTGGGGATACCTACGATGTTCCCACGCTCCGTTGGACAGCACCGGGAGACGGAACCGTTTCGGTCACCGGAAATTTCCTTCAAAGACACGGGCTCACCCAGCGCGGGTACATCCTCACCAATGGCATCGTCGCCCGGACCGGCGTTTCCTCCCGGAATGCCGGCACCTCACTCTCAGTGACCGGCCTGGTGGTGCGACTCGGGGATACGATTGACGTGGGGGTGGGACCCGGCCCCAGTGGCTATGGGTCCGGATCGACGGAAACCGATGCGACCATCGCCTTCGTCACCGCCATCACAGCTCAACCCATCATCATCGTCTCCGAACCGGCAGATCAAGCGGTCGAGGAGAACCAACCGGCGGTGTTCCGGGTCCAAATCGATAACAACCTCGCGTTCTACCAATGGCAGCGCGAGGGCGTCGACATCCCCGGCGCCACGGACTCGACCTACACCGTAACCAACGCGCTCGTGACGCAGAATCCCACGCGTTTTCGCTGCGTCATCACCAACGCCGTCAGCACCAACATCACCCGCCAAGCACTGCTCAGCGTCTCTCGCGATACCACCGCCCCTACCCTCCTCTCCGTACAGAACAACGGCGCCCAGAACCTGGTGATCCAATTCTCAGAGGCCGTGGACATCACTTCCTCCACGGCCTCATCGAATTACACTCTCGACCGAGGTGTGACTGTTCTCTCCGCCGCGTTCGGCGCGGACGACCGGACCATTCTCCTGCAAACCTCCCCGCTGGTTCTGGACCAACCCGCCACCCTGACGGTGAGTCGGGTGCGCGATCGGGCATCAATCCCCAATGTCATTCGGGAAAACACCTCCCTGAGCTTTACCCCCCGAGGTTACCAGCGGGAAGCGATTGGGAATCCCGCTCCGGTGGGATCATCAACGGCCCAGCTCGATGGCTACGATGTCACCGCTGGCGGCAGTGACATCGGCGGCAGAAGCGATCAACTCGAACTGAGCTATGAAGTTCGGCAGGGCGATTTCGATGTCGAGGTTAGGGTGGAATCCCTGAGCTTGTCCGATGCCTGGGCTAAAGCGGGACTCATGGCGCGAGCTAGCCTGAGTGCGGGAAGCCCGTTTGCTGCAATCCTCGCGACGCCCAGCATCTCCGGCACGGTCTTCGAATCCAGGACCACGACCGGCGGCGTCGCCAGTGTCACCGGCTCCTTTCCGGTCAACTTTCCCTCGACCTGGCTGCGATTGCAGCGCGCGGGAAATCGGTTCTCCGGATTTGCCAGTCTCGATGGCGAAAACTGGATGCAACTCGGCTCGGCCACCCTCAGCTTTGGCGATACGACCTACTTCGGAATGGCGGTGACGAGCCACAACACCAACCAAACCACCCTGGCGAAGTTTCGCAATCTGGGCCCAGGCACCGGAAGGCTCGCAGATGCGATCCCACTTCCTTCCGAGCCTCTGGGGCCCTCCAGTCGCCGCACCGGCTTGGTCTTTTCAGAAATCATGTATCGGCCCGCCCCCGGTCCAGATGGAAAAGGCGAGGAGTATGTTGAGCTCTTCAACACCCTGCCCTACTTCGAAGACCTGAGTGGCTATAGCTTGGGGGGTGAAATTGACTACCGCTTCCCGAACGGCACCCTCATCCCGGCCGGTGGGGTGCTCGTCATCGCCCAACAGCCGTCGGAACTGGCTCGGAAGTCCGGTATCACCGGCATCCTGGGCCCCTACGCCGGCAGTCTCCCCGACAACTCGGGAACTCTTCGCCTGCTGAACGCCAGCGGAGCGGTTCTCCTGGAGGTGGGTTACGCTTCGACAGCGCCCTGGCCTGTGGCTGGGGCGGGAACCGGCCATTCACTGGTGCTGGCCCGGGCCTCCCTCGGAGAACGCAATCCAGCGGCCTGGGCATCCAGCGATCGCATCGGAGGATCCCCCGGGGCGCTCGAATCGATCCTGGCAGAACCGCTGCGCGGAGTGAAGATCAACGAGTTCCTGGCTAACCCCGACGGCCCGGATCTGGACTTCATCGAGCTCTACAATCCCCATCCGAAGCCCGTCGACCTCTCGGGTTGCTTCCTTAGCGACGAGGCGGCTCAGTCCAAATTTAGAATCCCGCTCGGCACCGTTCTGCCGGCGCGTGGTTTCGCCACCTTCACGCAAACCCAGCTGGGCTTCGCCATCGACTCCGATGGCGAGCAACTCTTTTTGGTGAACTCGAACCACACTCGAGTGATCGATGCGATTTCCTTTGCAGGACAGGCCTCGGGAATCTCGGCCGGCCGATGGCCGGATGGGGCACCGACCATCCAGGCGCTGCTCGCACCAACTCCCGGAAGCACCAACACGCCAGTATTGCCTGCCGATCTGGTGATCAACGAGATCATGTATAACCCCATCTCGGGTAATACCGACGACGAGTATGTGGAGCTGTTCAACCAAGGGACCAACACGATCGATCTCTCCGGATGGTCCTTTACGGACGGGATCCGCTTTATCTTCCCCACCAACGCGTTCATTTCCGCCGGTGGATACCTCGTCATCGCCCGCAACGTCGACCACCTGTTAGCCACCTACCCTCAACTGAACTCGGTCAACACCCTGGGCAACTACGACGGCACCTTGTCGAATGGCGGCGAAAGGCTGGCTTTGTCGAGGCCCGAACCGCCGTTGCCGCCGGGCGGGCTGCCATCGCCCACCACAGCTTATGTTTTGGTCGACGAAGTCACCTACGGCACTGGTGGGCGCTGGGGCCAATGGGCGGACGGCGGGGGCAGCAGTTTGGAGTTGATCGATCCGCGATCGGACCATCGGCAGCCCTCGAGCTGGGCCGACAGCGATGAGTCCGCCAAAGCCACCGCCTGGACCCTCATCGAACACACCGGGGTGCTAGACAATGGCAGCGCCGACCACGCCGCTACCGCTGTTCAACTGTTCCTCCTCGGCGCAGGGGAATGTCTGGTCGACAACATCGAGGTGGTGAGCGGTGGCACGAATCGCGTCGCCAATGGGACGTTCGAGACCGGCATTGGAGGCTGGCTCCTGGAGGGCAACCACGATGCCAGCGGGCTCGAGGTCCAGGCCGGTTTCGAAAGCTCTCGTTCCCTCCATGTGCGCGCCAGCGGCCACGGCGGCCCGGTGGCCGACCGCGTTCGCGCTCGCTTGACCAGCACTCCAGCCATCCGGAGCGTTGCGACCCTGCGCGCGCGCGTTCGCTGGCTGCGTGGTCATCCCGAGTTTTTGATGCGACTGCGCGGCAACTGGCTGGAAGCGGCCGGCACGTTGGCGGTCCCGTCTCAGCTCGGTACGCCCGGCGCCGCGAACAGTCGCGCCCTGCAGAATGTCGGACCTTCCATCTCCGAGGTCAGCCATCACCCGATCCTTCCCTCCGCTGGACAGTCCGTGACCATCACCGCACGGATCGCCGACCCCGATGGCCTGGGAGAGGTGTCCGTCCGGTATCGGCTGGATCCGTCGTCAGAAATCCTTTCGTTGCCCATGCGGGACGACGGGGCCCAAGGTGATCTGACCAGCCGGGACGGAGTCTATACGGCGGTGATTGCCGGACCATCGGCCGGAGGCCTCATCGCGTTCCATATCCAGGCCAGCGATCGGTTCACCCCGGCGGCCAACCGCACCTTTCCAGCCAACGATCCCATCCGCGAATGTCTGATTCGTTTCGGTGAGTCCCAACCCTTTGGCAACCTGGGGACCTACCGGCTGTGGATGACCAGAGCGACGCAGCAGCGTTGGTCCACCCGAGGTAACAACAGCAACCAACCACTCGACTGCACCTTCGTTTATGGAAATCAGCGCGTCATCTACAACATGGGGGCTTCCTACAGCGGCAGTCCGTTCAAGACACCTGGCTACGATTCACCCATTGGGGCGGGCTGCGACTACAATCTCGACTTTCCTGAGGACGACCAGTTCTTAGGAGCCACCGGATTCGAGATCGCCACCCCGGGAAATTTCCCCGGCGAGGCCGAGCCCACCGCACTACGGGAGCAGCTTTCCTACTGGATTGCCCGCCAGCTCGGGCTGCCCTTTATGGAACGGCGTTTCGTCCACTTTTTCGTCAACGGAGTGAAACGAAGCCTGATCATGGAGGACACGCAGATTCCCAATGGAGACGTGGTGGAAGAATGGTTCCCGGAGGATTCTGAGGGTGAACTGTTCAAAACCAGCTTCTCCTTCGAGATCGATGAGGCTACCCCTGCCCCGCTGACCTGGATGCCGGCGAGCCTGCAAGTCTTCAACACCACCGGGGGTGTCAAGAAAACCGCGCGCTACCGCTGGAACTGGCAGCCTCGTGCGGTTCGCGGCGGGTCCGCCAACGACTACGCCAGTATCTTCCGACTCGTCGACGCGGCCAATGCCACCGCCCCGAGCTACACGGCCGCCCTCGAGGGCCTCATCGATGCCGAGCAATGGATGCGGTTCTTCGCCTACGAGCATATCGTCGGCCAATGGGACAGCCTGGGATACAACACGGGCTCGAATGTGTATCCCTACAAAGGCAGAAACGGACGCTGGAACCTGCTGCCCTGGGATGTCGATATATCCTTCGTGGCCGACGGCCCAACCTCTGATCTCTTTGTTGCGGCCGACCCCCCCCTCGCGCGCATGAACAGTCATCCACCCTTCCGTAGGGCCTATTGGCGAGCGTTGAAAGATGCCGTCAACGGGCCGTTGCTGGAGACGCGGGTAGGTCCAGTCGCCGCCGCTCGACATGCCGCCCTGCGAGCAAACGGGCTTAATGTGACTCCGCCCGATGATGCGACCTCCTACATCCGTCAACGCCGAACTTATATTCTCTCCCAACTGGCCGCCGCTGAGGCGCCGTTCGCGCTGGGTACTTCTAATCCTCCAACCACGAGCAGCAACCTGGCGACCCTGACCGGCACCGCCCCTTTGGCTGCCGCTGGAATCCTGGCCAATGGCGTTGCCTACCGAGTCACGTGGACCAGCGCAAAGGCCTGGTCGATGAGTGTTCCACTAAAACCCGGCACCAACCAGATTGATCTCCAGTGGGTAGATCGCTTCGGAAGCATCGGGACCAACGCGCCCATTCGGGTGAATGTCATCTCCACCGGACTCGATACCTCTCCGGTCGACGTGGTCGTTTTCAACGAGGTCATGTATGCCCCACTCGTGCACAACACGGAGTTTGTCGAACTTCTGAACTCCTCCGGCTCGTCCGCCTTCGACCTGTCCGGTTGGGGAGTCGAACCGCTGGGGATGGTGTTCCCGACCGGCACGCTCATTGCTCCCCGACAAACACTGTTGCTGGTTAAGGATCGCGCCGCGTTCGCCACCGCCTATGGCCCAGAACCCGTGGTATTCGCACCGTTTGAAGGTCAACTACCGAATCCCGCCGGCATCCTGAGGCTGGTCAAGCCAGCCACCCAAGGCACCCCGGAGGTGATCGTCGATGAGTTTCGTTATGAGTCCACGAACCCATGGCCCGAAGCGGCTCATGCGCGAGGAAGTTCGCTCCAATTGATCGATGCCACACGCGACAATCGTCGAGTCGCCAACTGGTCGGATGGATCGGGATGGCGCTTTTTCAGTGTATCGGGCGTACCCGGATCCGATGCCACGCGACTCAGCCTGTGGAGTGACTCAGCGGGGGAAATCTACCTCGATCAGGTTTCCTTGGTACGTGGAAGCATTCCGGAACAGGGACTCAACTTGGTTCAGAACCCGGGTTTCGACGATCTCGCACTTCAGCCCTGGCAGGCCACCGGAAATCATTCCAACTCGGTCTCCACCCCAACGGTGCATTACCTGGGGAGTGGAGCCCTGCGATTGATCGCCGCCGGCTCGGGGAGCGTCAGCGCCGCGATCAGTCAAGAGTTGGGGGGAATCGACCCCGCCGGCGCTTACACGCTGAGCTTTTGGTATCTGCCCAGCGCGAGCACCAACAATTTAAACTACCGCCTCAGCAGTGGTTTTCGCTCCGTCAAGGCGATTAACATACGTCCCGCCCTCTCGACACCAGGAGCTCTTAACTCCGCCGCGGCACCTTTACCTGACTTCCCACCGATTTGGCTGAACGAGGTACAGCCGGACAACCGGACGGGGTTGAAGGATCGGACCGGAAACGAGGAGCCTTGGGTGGAACTGTGGAACTCCGGGACTCAGACGGTGAGCTTGGAAGGATTCTTCTTATCGAACCAATACTCGAACGCGAGCCGCTGGGCATTTCCTCCCGGCAGCACCCTCACGCCAGGTGAGTTCCGGGTGGTCTTCCTCGATGGCGAGTCCAACCAAACCACCGACACCGAGTGGCATAGCAGTTTTCGTCCGAACGCCACTTCGGGATCGATCGTCCTATCTCGTCAGCTAGCCCCCGCACTACAAGTGGTTGATTACCTCAACTACGATCAAGTCCCCACAGACTGGGGATACGGGGATTTCCCCGATGGGCAACCCCTGTCTCGACAGATTCTCAGCCAGGTGACACCCGGGGCCTCCAACGGGAGCAGCGGCGCTGAGCCCCATCCCTTCATCAACGAGTGGATGGCCGATAACACGAGGACGATAGGGAACGAAGCCCATGGAAATGCATTCGATGACTGGTTCGAGCTCTACAATCCAGGGTCGAGCACTCTGGACCTCGAAGGTTACTACCTGACGGATGATCTCGACGACCCGAGGCGGTTCCAAATTCCAGCGGGATATCAGATCGGCCCCCGTGATTTCCTGCTCGTCTGGGCGGACGGTCTGCCTGGGCTCAACCTCCCCGGCCGACCCGAATTGCATGTCAACTTCCAGCTCAGTCGCACGGGCGAGGCGATTGGCCTGTTCGCCCCAAACGGGCGAAGGCTCGACGCCGTTCTCTTCCGAACGCAGGCGAGCGATGTCAGCGAAGGACGCATTGAAGACGGAAGCAGCCAGATCGGAGTTCTGAAGACTCCGTCTCCAGCCCAACCCAACTCAAGAATCCCGATCGTCCCTCCCCACCTCACTCTTTCCATAAGCGGCCGCCCACAAGTGAGCTTCCTGGCGCTGTCGAATCAGGTGTATGCCCTCGAATGGAGAGAGAGCTTAGACTACGGCCGCTGGCTTCCCTTGAGAAACGTCATCACGGTCCCATCGGATCAAGTCGTCTGGGTGGAGGATTTGTTGCCCTCGACCGAAGAGCGTTACTATCGGCTCATCACGCCGCCGGCGGCCAGCGCGCCAGCCGGGCCATGGATCCTCCGTTCACCACGATCAACAATGAAGAATGCAGGGGAACGAATCGAACTGAGCGTCCTCGCGGTGGGAACCGGCGAGTTGACCTACGAATGGCGCTTCAACGGACAGCCGCTCGCTGGAGCCAGTTCCTCGAAGCTGGTAATACCCAATGCCAGCCCGCTCAGCAGCGGAGCCTACCAGGTGGTGGTGACCGACCAAACCGGAGCCACCTCGAATCACCCGCCTGCCCAAATCACCGTGCGCCCCTAACGAATTCCCACGAAGGACGAGAAGAAACCCGAGGTATTGGCTTAACCGGATCACGCGGAACACACGGATCAAAAAAAGGGTCGTGACATTCTTTAGCGGAAGATCGCCGTGCCACTTCAGAGTCATGAGATGGCCCCTTCCATCCCTGGCCCATCCGTGCGATCCGCGAAATCCGTGGTTCCATCCCCTTTCGAGGGCTACTTGTTCAGTTGTGATTCCTGGTCTCCTCCGTGTGTTCCCCGTGATCCGTGGGCCAACACTTCCCCGCCCCAGACAGCTCTGCCAGCCGTTCGACGGCTCACTTTTCGCATTGATCCCCGGTCGACTCGCCACGATGCTTGCACTCACGAATCGATGCCCCGGAAGGCAGCTCGACGACAACATTCTGAGTAAGCGATGATGGGCGACACGGAATCCATGCAACCAGCGAAGTTCGAATCGGCTCAGATCCTCGATCTGGGTCGAAAGCGCCAGGATCAGACCGACCTCTGCGTCCAGTTCCCTGAACTTGGAATCCATTGCCTCATCGACGACCACGGCTCCCAGTTTCAAGGCGCGCCTGCCAGCCAACTCCTCGCGGATGTGCTCCACAAAGCATTCACGAGTGATGGCCTCGCTTCGGCTTCCAGCCTTTCCGATTATAAGGCCGCGCTTCGTCATGCCCTCGGAGTCGCTCATTTCCGACTCCGCCAGGAGTCAGAGTTCCTCGCCCAGGAACCCAAATCCTGCAGTTTTTTGGGACTGATTCTCGATCCTAAAGACTCGGAGAAAGCTCTCTGCCTGCATGCCGGCAGCTGCCGACTCTATCGACTCCGCGAGATACGGCTTGGAGAGTTTCGTCTGGATCTACTTTCGGGAGACCACGTGGATCCGACGAGTCGGGAGTTCGAGTCGCAGCTCCGAACTGCGGTCCAAGGTCCGTCCGCCCCCCCGATTTTGACGCAGTGTATTGGAAAAGGAGAGGAGCTCGCTTTAGAGGAAACCCCGGTCGAGGTTCGCGCCGCGGATTTGCTCTTGCTCTGCTCGGATGGACTGAGCGGGATGTTTCCAGACCACTTGATTGCTAGGGTCCTGGCCCGCCGACAGAACCGTTCGCTCGAATCCCTGGCCAACGCGCTCATATCCGAGGCCAATGCAGCAGGCGGCAAAGACAATATTTCCATCATTCTGCTGGGATCAAACACTCCGTTTGGCCTCCCCGGATCCGTTGGGAGCGAGGCCGAGATGGCGACGCCAGCAGAGACAATGACCATCGCTCCGGAACTCGCAGAACAGGAGGAGCAGAACCCGACATTGGCTCACTTGCCGGGACGCCAAGAGCAGCCCCTCCCTGCCGCACCCGTCGAGCAGACGCTAGGCGATCTCACTGAGGAGTCTGCGACACCGCGCCGCCGCGTTTTCTTACCGCTCATGATACTGCTCGCGATGGTTTCATTGAGCAGTTGGTTGATCTGGGGAGGGAAAACGAAACCGCCCGATTCCGATTCACAGATGGCCGCCAAAGCACCATCCCCCGAAGCAGCGGGCCTGCCTACGCTCCCGGTCCAGTCCACCGAGATCAGCCAAAACCTGACCGAGCCGGTAGCGGCTTCTGGAACTGCCACTCCAACCGAGAACTTGACGAAGACGGAATCTGCAGTCCTGCCGTCGATCGCCGCCGCCGCCCGCGAACCAGCGGTTGCGCCGCCAATCGAAGCCAAGCCGATCGAAGCCAAGCCGATTGAAGCCAAGCCGATTGAAGCCAAGCCGATTGAAGCCAAGCCGATCGAAGCCAAGCCGATCGAAGCCAAGCCGATCGAAGCCAAGCCGATTGAAGCCAAGCCGATCGAAGCTAAGCCGATCGAAGCTAAGCCGATTGAAGCCAAGCCGATTGAAGCTAAGCCGATTGAAGCTAAGTCGATTGAAGCCAAGCCGATTGAAGCCAAGCCGATTGAAGCCAAGCCGATTGAAGCCAAGCCGATTGAAGCTAAGCCGAGTGAAGCTAAGCCGAGTGAGGTTAAATCGCCTGTCATTGCCCCTGCCGCTAAAGATACCCCAGTGCTCGCCCCTCCGTCGATTCAGCCTCCTGCATCGCCAACGACTTCGACCCCGAACGAAACCCGTGTCGAGCTAGCCAAGGTTCAGCCGTCCGCCGCGCCGACCCAACCGATTCCAACGCCCAGCGTGACGTCTCCACCACCAACTCCCTCGCCGCTCCCTCGGGCAACTCCCCCTGTCCCCATCGATCGCAACCAATCGTCTGACCGGGCGAACTTGCCCCGAGAACGCTCCCCAATGGAACAGCTGCTTCTCGATTACGAAATCCTGCTGGTGAGATCCGGAGTGATCCCCCCGTCCGCCCCCCAACTCCGCACACCTGAAGCCCGCCAAGTGACACCCCTAGCTTTGGAGAAAGCCAGCCGAGAAGAACAGCGAGAGCTGCTGAACGAAGTTCGGCGACTGGAACGCGACCTTGAAGAAGCCCGCGCGCTCGATTCCGTCCGACGCCGCCAACTTCGAACTCTGCGCGAACGGTTAGGCGGCCGCAGGAATTAGAGGTGTGTTTGAGGGTTACCCACAGTGCTATCCCTCGGTTCTAGCCCTTCCGGACGTCGGCCGGCTAGAATCCTGGGTGCAATTTAGTGGGTGAGAGGGGTGGTGAAATCGCAACGAACTCGGCGGCCATATGCCGGGCTTTCAGCCCTGGATGGGAGGGGGACGGTTTACCTGGGGTTTGTCACCCCAGGCTGGGATGGGGCGCACCGTTGGTGCTAAAGCCCGACAAGCCACACTACCCATACCAAACCGAGCTTAGAACATTGAGCCCAAGTTCGTAGTGGATTCATCCGTGCTGTTGGAATCCGCGGGCCACAGGCCCAGCACCATTCCAGCCTGGGGTGACAACCCCAGGTCCCATCACCCCACACACGCTGAGGGCTGAAAGCCCGCCCCATCGCGGGATCCACTTCTCCGAATTCTATCATCCTAGAAGCGGCAGTTGCCCGACATCGATCTGGTCCCTTTCCGCAGGAAAACATCTGCCAACCCCTAACACTAGGGAATTGCCACGCCGAATTCATTCACCACTCCCCCATTGTCGCGATTGCCGTAAGCGCAAGCTTTGTCATTGTTCCAGGCAGGATGGCCACCAACACCAACAAGACTTCATTCGCTGCCCTGCATTATGCTCTGCTCCTTTCAGTGTCGGCCTTAGTCCCCACGCCCTCCGTGGCTCTCGGCGAGCGGATCTCCTTCGTCTATGATGCGGACGGTCAAAGAGTCGCCGCTCATAGGATCCCCAGTGAAGAACCAACTGCGTCCGCGGGATTGGGGGAAGTCCGGTTCCTGATCGACCCCCTCGCTCCCAACGGCTTCCCCCAAGTGGTCGCTCAACTCGGTAATGACCAGCTGGTGACCATCCCATTCTTACACGGACTCGGCCCGATCTGGGAAGGAGGCTATGGCGGCCAGATGGAAGCCGAAGCGCACTACCTGATTCTGGACGGGTCGAGTTCAGTGCGGATCTCGGCACCCGAGTCCTACGCGACGATGCTGCCCCTCATCAGGATACAGACCTCCTACGACTCCTTCGGAATCGAAATTGAATCTGGGAGCTACTCTTCCCACCGGTTCCGCGGGGAGAAGTTTGACCCGACCATCGGGATGTTACACCTGCGATCACGAGACTACGTGGTTTCCTCGGGGCGTTTTACCACGATGGATTCCTTCGAGGGTCATGCTGATCGTCCCAACTCCCTTCACAAATACACCTATGCGGAAGGGGATCCGATCAATCGTGTCGATCCCTCCGGCCATGAATCCTTGGTCGGCGTCTCGATCGCAACCAGCATGGGAACCAGCCTACACTCCCTCTACGACGAAGCGGTCTCCTCGACCGGCTTCGCGCTCATGGACACAGTTAAGGGCGTGCAGGCCGGTCTGACAGCTGACGCCATCTATCAAGAGTATCTCGTCGGAGTGTCGCTCGGCCTGGGAGTCGGTGTCGCTATCAGCCGAGGCGCGGGCGCGCTCTCCTCGTTTCGCCTGGGGAGGCTGATGGCAAACGAGGCATCGGTGACACGTCGACTCTTTGCTCTCCTCGGCAAGAGCTCCTACTGGGAACACGCCGGTGGGATTTCCGCTCAGGCGGCGCGAACGCTGGCGGAGTCGCATGGCTTCGGACTCGAGATCGGCCGTCTCTCTCGCTTTGAAAACGCCCGAAATGCGGTCGTCATTGGCCGACAGGATCTCGTCGGTGGGGAGATCAACCGCATCATGCTGGCGGAGGAAATCCAGCACGGACTCGACCGGGCCACGTCGGAAGCCAGCCAAGCCATCAAACGCGGGCTGGACAATGTCGAGTTTCACGCTGAACTGTTCCAGCGGATCATCCAGAACCACGAGCGGGGACGGTTCCCTTTTCTGACCCTGGAAGACATCCAGGGGTTGAAGGCCATCATCTCGGAGCTGAAATGAAGCGAATGCGAATCGAAGTAGCACAGGAGTTGGACGAGCAAGGCGATCTCGAGGAATTCACCTGGGATCTACTGCCGGTCGTCGATCCTCATCAGACCCGCCATCTCGATGAGAACGGCCTGCCTCGCATCGGCACTCCCATCTCTGCCGGCATGATTCTCGTGGGAAAGCTCGGAAAGAGTGCGGCCTTCAATGAATCCGAGCAGCCCTCCTCTTTAGAAATTCAAGGCCTCCCCTTTTCCGCGCTCCAGGCGCGCTACGGTCACCTCTGGAAGAACACCTCGCGCTACGCCACCGAGGAACTCCACGGCACGGTGGAAAACGCCCACTTCGAGAAAGTGAACGGGAAGCTGCACGCCATCGTGGAGCTCGCGTGCAAAGAGTAGTCAGGCCAACCGAGGAGGGTTGAGCCGCAATGGACGCAAAGGACGCGATGGGGGACTACCGAAAGAGGAACGCTGCAGGTCGTTCCGAATTGAAACCCAGATATGAAACGGTACTGGATCTAGAAACAGCGCATCACGAAGTGACATCCGAATCCTTTTGTTTGCTTGAGGAGGCCAATCCAGCCAAAACTGCCAACCCGGCACCCAGACCGAGGAGTCCGACGCCTGAAGGCTCAGGGACCACGAAGTTAAATCCAGTGACCAGGCCCTTGTTGACAAGTCGGCCTTCCTTTTCTCCAAATCGCTGCCACACACTAAGCGGTTGGTCACCGCTCACCCCATCGAGAAAAGAGTCTACATATAGGCCAGTGACATCCAACAAAAGGTTGCCCTTGGAAGGGTCGTAGTGAAAGAAGGGACCAGCCGTGGCGAACAACGCGAAAAACGGTGCCACCTCAACATGTCCACTCCACCCAATGCTTACGGTGGTGGATTGCTCCGCAGATAGGACCAGCTTGGCGTCCCTTCCCTCGTTTTCGGCGACACCGGGCTCAAGCTCGAGGCATCTCGCGTTGTCGTTGAAAACTTGATTTGCCCCCCGGTCAATCGTGCGTCCAAAGCGCGTCCCTGAAACATGTCCGCTCGAAGCGCAGCGGAGGAGTGATGCTCATATTTGTCCCTTGAACCAACGTTCCCTCCGGACGCATGTTCTGGAACGTTCGAACCGCAAGATTGGAGTCGTGGACCCCGAGGGGAGACGAGGCTGAGCCCTTCACGAGCTTCTAACAACCGAAATTGAATGGAGAATCTCCATGAATTTACTGCCCTTCTTCCGAAGCTGGCACGCCCTGCGGGGTGCGTTTAATTGGGGACCAGCTTCCGGGGATCGGCGATCGCCCGGCTAATGTTTGTGAACCCTACGGGTTCTCGGACCCCAATGAAAAATGTGCAATGTGAAATGAGCAATGTGCAATCCGGTTCCTTCCCAATTCCCTCCCGCCCTTCGTGAGCTTCGTGTGAGGAACTCGGGTTCCTTTCGCACCCGACGTCCCGTCCTTTGTCGTCCCCTCCGTGTGTTCCGCGTGTTCCGTGGGCAACACCTTCTCCCTGTCTTACTGGGCTGCAGGTCTATTTTCCCGAACGCTTCCGGACCTGCTCCTTCTTTTCCTCAAGCTCGGCCTGGTAGGTTTTCTTTTGGTTCGCCACCTGTTTCTGCAGCTCTTCCATCTCGGCCATGTCACCCTTTTCGAGGGCTTTCTGCATCGCGCCTTTGAGAAAGATTTCGCGATCGGCGATCTTGGCGAGATACTCCGAGTCGAGGTCCGCCAGCTCCTGCTTTTGCTTCTCGCTCAGCTTCACCGTCGGGCTGACCTTGTTGAGCCGTTCCATTGCTAATTCATATGCCGATTTCATAAAAAAGACCGTTTCAAAAGGTTCGACCGTAGTTCCGGAACCATCCCGCCCGAGTCACACCACGCCAGGGTCAACTCGGCAGTTCCACTTCAAGATGCCCATCCACCACCCGAGTGGCGTAGCGAGCGATGCGGCCAGCTGGCTGGCTCACACAGGCGCCCTCGCAGGGCTTGAACTTCCACTGATGCAGTGGACATACGAGAAATTCGCCTTGCAGGATGCCTGCGCCCAACGAGGCACCGGCGTGCGGGCAGGCATCGTCCACCGCAAAGAATTGCCCTCCGACATTTCCCACCGCCAATTCACGGCCCAGGGCAACCACCGTGCGGCACTTTCCGGGAGGCAAACTGCTCACATCCGCCACTTCCACGAACCGGCTCATGAGGGGGACTGGCTGGGGCCGCTCGAACTTGAAGGAGCCGCATCACCGGAGGCCAAGGATGGCTTCTTCTTCCACGGTGCGTCGGCGAGCTTAGAAGGTAGCTTGATCGGCGGCGGCTTGGGCTGGGCCATGGCCAGATCGGGATCCTCCGAGGGTTTCTCGCCAGGGGGTGCCATGTTGTCGCGCCACGAAGCGACCCGGGCTTGCAACCCATGATGTTCGGCCGTCTTCTTGTCCCCGGCCTTCATATAAAACAGGGACAAGTTGGTGTGCACCAACTGCTCCTTGGGACGCATGACCTCAGCTTTCTTTCCCTCCTCAATTGCCCGGAGGTAATCCTCCTTGCGATAGAAACACATCGACAGCGCACACTGCGCGTCGAAATTGGCGGGCTCCAACTCGAGCAACCGGGTGAACTTGGCGATCGCTTGATCGTAGTCACCGGTGCTGTAGTCGAACATCGCGTCGTCGTATTGGTCTTGGGAAGTCACGAAATTGCCTTTGACAATGCCGGGTATGCCACGAATGTTGCGACGACGCAAGCGATGTCATCATTAGCCATTCAACTCATCTCGACGGATTTCGACGGAACGCTCCACGCGGAGTTTGAAAACCCACCCGTTCCCAAGGACCTGGAACAGCAGATTGCCGAGCTACAGCGCCAGGGCGCCAAGTGGATTATCAACACCGGACGCGACCTCTCCAGCCTCATGGAGTCGCTGGCGAGAGCCCGGCTGTCGATCTGGCCCGACTACCTCGGCCTCGTCGAGCGGGAGATCTACATCCGGGAGGGTCATGACTACCACCCTTGCAAGCCGTGGAACGATGCCTGCACCCAGGATCACGCCCTGCTCTTCGAACGAGTTCGTCCCGATGTTGCCGGCCTCATGGAATGGGTGCATGCTCGACACGAGGCCACTCTGTACGAAGATGCCTTTTCGCCCCTGTGCATGATCGCCGCCAATAATCAGGAAGCGGACGCCATCATGAAGCACCTGGAGGACTACTGCCGCTCCGTTCCGAACCTGACCGTCGTCCGCAACGACATCTACGCGCGATTTAGTCACATCAAGTATGACAAAGGGACCGTGGTGGCGGAAGTCGCACGTCAGCTGGGGGTGAGCCGAGAGCGCATCTTTGCGGCCGGCGACCATCTCAACGATCTACCGATGCTCAACGGCAACCATGCCGGAATGATGGCCGCTCCCGCGAACGCGATCCCGGAGGTGCAGGCGCTCATGAAGACCACGGGCGGATTCCTAGCCACCGAGCCCTGGGGCCATGGCGTGGCACAAGCTTTGGAGCACTACCTCAGGAGCGGACCATCTCGACCAGCGACCTGAGGGTGAAAGAGCACCGCAGAGACGGGAAGAGCGCAGAGAGGTGGATGGAAACCACGGATTCTTAAGGAGCACCGCAGAGTTTCCTGAGTATGTCGGCCAAACCCGCCTTGCCCATCCGACGTTCTGCAATGGCGATCATCGCTTGATAGAGTTCCTCGGTTGCTGCCGGCACCGGGAACCCGTTGCCTTCCAGGAACACTAATGCGGCACCCATTCCCGTTCGCTTGTTTCCGTCGACGAACGCCTGAGCTTCGGCGATGTGGAACGCGTAAGCGGCCGCAATATCGAAAAAATCTCCCTGTCCATAGAGCCACACGTTGCAAGGATGCATCGTCGCACTCTCCAACGTGGCCGGATCTCGCACCCCCTCCTGCCCTCCGTGACGTTCCAAAGATAGGCGATGGAGGATCTTGATCTGCTCGATCGTGAGGAAGACCGGGTCGCTCATCGGCTGAGCTTCTGCATCAGTTCGGCATGGCGGTCGAACACGCGCTTGCTCGACTCCTCGAAAGTCTCCGGCTTCATCGTGCGCACGGCTTGCAGAGCCTTCACCTCTTCAAGGAAGTCGATGACCTTGGCTTGCTCCTCCGGGGGAAGCGCTTTGATTTGTTCGATGACGACGCGTGCGGTCATAGTTTTTAGTATACCTCACTGTCTGGCTAAGCGGAAGCAGGTTCTGCGGATGGTTCCTTCGGCCTGTAATGGCAGCGGGCGTGAACCTCCTGCAGGTGTCTAGGTGTAAATGACTGTCGCGTCGCTTCCCGTGGTCCAACCACGACAGAAGACCCCAGACACAACGCTGGCCTCCTCGGCTTACAAGCGAAAAACAGCCCCATAAATCAAATCTATGCCCCTTCTCGATCGATAACTTAATGTACAACTCATTGCGGCAAAGTCACATCCTAAGGTCCGAACCCGAGTGCGGCAAGCCGAATCGGGCAGCAGCACAGAACGCTGTATTAGGTCAGCAGACCAAGCCCTTACCAACTCGATGAACGTACGTTCATCGAGTTGGTAAGGAGCCCCGCCCTACGGACAGAACGCGGTGGGTCTTCGAGTGATACCGAGCGCAACCCGCGATGGGGGTTGTGGAAGTGGGGACATTTTTCCAGGGTAGCTCGTTCCTCGCAACCCTGGCTTTGAGGCGGAATCCCCTTGGGATAGGGTCCGAAGCACTCTGAACTGGTGGGCAATGCTTAGAGCCCTCTACCGCTTTCGAGCCCCCCCCCGGAGGTGATTCCCGGCTCATCCCACCTGGAACCGGACAATGTCGGCCGCGGACGCCACCAATGCTTTTCCATCCGTGTCATCCGGGAAATCCGCGGTTTCAAAAAACTGCCGCTTTCAGGTTGAAACGCGATCGTCGGTGTTTAATTACCCGGCCCGTCGACCTGATAACCCTGCTCGCGCAAATGGTGCAGCTTGTAGATGAGCGAGCGCCGACTGATACCCAAAGCCTTAGCGGTCTCGGTTCGATTGAAATGAAACTTGCAGAGCGCTTGGTGGATGGCCTGCAACTCGATATCCTCCAATCGCGGTGGAACGGCCGACTCCGGGAGCACTGACGTCGCTTTGCTCTCCCTCACTTTGGTGGGAAGATGGTCCGGCAGAATCAGTTCTCCTCCCGACAGCAGCGAGGCTCTCTCCATCGCATTGCGCAACTCACGCACATTACCCGGCCACCCGTAACGCTGCAGACACTCCGCCGCAGCCGGCGACAGGCGGGATCGCCCCTGAGCAAACTGCTCGAGGAACAAGGAGGCCAAGGGAACGATGTCTTCCGTTCGCTCACGCAACGCCGGGATGCACAGCTCCACCACATTCAAGCGGTAGTAGAGATCTTCCCGGAATCGGCCCTTTTTGACCTCTTCCTCCAGATTCCGATTGGTCGCGGCCAAAATGCGCGCATTCGTCAGCACATCCTGATTGGACCCCACCCGCTGAAATCGCCCGTCCTGAGTCACTCGAAGCAGCTTCGCCTGAAGCTGGGGCGACATCTCCGCAATTTCATCCAGGAAGATCGTCCCGCCGCGCGCCCCTTCAAAGCGTCCGATCCGCTGAGCGGTGGCACCGGTAAAGGCGCCGCGCTCATGTCCGAACAGCTCGCTCTCCAATAGGTTCTCCGGGATCGCCGCACAGTTCACTTTGATCAGCGGCCCTTCGGCGCGATGGCTCCATCCGTGAATGACATCAGCCAACACCTCCTTGCCGACACCACTCTCGCCCGTAATAAGAATCCGGCTCTCGGAGGAGGCGATCAGCGAGGCGTCTCGAAACACGGCCTGCATGACCGAGCTCCGCGCTACCACGCTGGCAGGCAGTTGACGGTCTGAGGCGAGACGCGCCGGAGGAATCTGCAATCCGGTGGCCCGTTGAACCGAGTTCAGCAACTCGTCGAGATCGATGGGTTTGCTGAGATAATTCACAGCGCCGTCGCGCATCGCGCTAACGGCTTCCCGAATGTCAGCAAAAGCGGTCACCAGCAGGATGGGCAAACTGGCATTGATTTCCCGAGCCAAACGCAGGGCCTCCAGACCGCTGATCCCTGGCATTCGAACATCGGAAACCATGAGGGAGAATTCCTTTCGCTTGAGCAAATCAATGGCTTCCTCGCCGGAGGCGGCGGTGGTGATCAAAAAGCCGTGCCCCTTCAGAAAGGACTCGAGCAGGCTTCGCTGGCCCGGATCATCATCCACGATCAGCACCTGGCATGACTCCGGGGAGGTGGGAAGAGTGTTCGAGGACATGACAGCTAAGGCAACGTGACCAGCTTGATATGATTGATCCGAAAACGGGCGCCGTGCGGCTCGTTCGGAAGACACTGAATCTCCCAACCGTGCGCGAGCACGATTTGATGCACCACTGCCAACCCGAGCCCCGTGCCGTCCGCCCGGGTGGTAAAGTAAGGCTTAAAGATCTCGTCCCGGTTTCCAGCCGGCACTCCGGGCCCATTGTCGATCACCTCCAGGTAACCCTCGCCCGAGTCCGTCCGCCCTGACACTATCTCAATGGTTTTGGAATCGTCGACCGCTTGAATCGCGTTCATCACCAGATTGAACAAGGCCTGACGAAACATCTGCTCGTCGGCCAGGATCTTGAGCCCGCTGGAAGTTCGCGACCAACGAACCCGTTTCTCCTCCATGTCGCATCCCAGGGCCGAGGCCACCTCATCGATGACCGCATCAAGATCTACCGACGTGGCCCTCACCTCTCGGGGTTTTGAATAATTGATAAACTGGTTCAACTGCACGGTCACGCGATCCACCTCGTTGGTGATTTCCAGGGATCGGGACCGTATCTCGGGGGTGGCATCCTCGCGTTTGGAAATCATTTGCGCGAGTCCCCGAACGATGTTCAGCGGATTGCGCGTTTCATGCGCTAAGCCTGCGGCGGCGATGTTCATCTCCTTGAGATGGCTGTTCATCTCGCTCGCCTTCAGGAGGCGCAACTGTAGCTCCGACGATTTAACCATCGTGCGCCACGCCAGCGAGAGCCCCACGACGGCAACCCCGCCCATGACGGCCACCACCATGCGCATCCAGAAATCTTGATCGCAGACAGCCTGGACCGACTGCGTCGTCATCACCACGACAAATCCATGCAGTCCTTGCTTGGAAATCAGGGTTCGGTATTCCTCCTCATTCATCCAGGGCGGCCGACCGAACCACTGGCGGCCGGAAGGACCCCGTGACTCGCGGGGCGACGGCGGCCCTTGAACCTCCTTCACCTCCCCTTCTTTAGGCGGCGCGAGCGGGGGCGGAGTGTTGGAACCTGATCCGGGAGACCGCCAAGGAAATCCCCAATCCCCGCGACGGTCGTTCGTGTTGGTGCTGCCCGCCTCACGACGAGGCACGACGATGATCCGATTCACTCCCCCATCCCCCTCCGTCACGGCATTGGTTCCTAAGTCCACCAGATTCACCAGCGTGACGCTGCGCTCATCCCAATACTCCCCGGCGTGAGTCTTGATCGACTTCGTTCCCGATTCGAGCGGGGGACCGGCCGAGGCGACCACCTCACCGCTGACGTTGAGCAGGTGAACCGACTCCACATCCTCGTTTTTGATCAACTCCTTCAGCGCGGGTTCGATGCGCTCCTGGCTGACAATGCTGCCAAAACGCCGCTGGGATCGAATCACCAGGCCCAAGGTCGTGGTGATGTCCCGGCCGCGCACCGCCAGACTCGCTCGAGCCGACTCCCGCACCCGGTGGTGCTCAACCGCCTGCCAACCCAGGATCAGCAACCAGGCAAGAACTAGCAGACCGTAAATTAGATTTTTTCGTCCGGGTTTCACCGTCGGTCCTTGGCCCGCTTGGCTTTCTTGCTCTCCTTCTCCGCTTTCTCAGCCTCTTCCATCTGCTTGACCGGAAGGCCGTCGACAAACTTGTTCAGATCCTCCTCAGTGAAGGCTTTGCCCGAAAGGGTGGCCTGGCTCTTCTCCACATTGGAGACCGCCAACAGGTTCGAAGGCTCCTTCACAATGTGCGGAGTCAGAAAGATGAGCAGCTCTTTCTTCTCGGCCTTCTTTTGTTCACGCCGAAAGGCCAGGCCCAGCAGGGGGATATCGCCCAGGATCGGAATCTTGCTGTCGACGCTTCCTTTGGTGGTTTGCATCAACCCGCCAATCACCACCGTCTGTCCATCTGGAGTCAACACCACCGTGTCGGCAGAGGTCTTGGAAATGACCAACGCATCGGTGTTGTCGGTGAGTTTGATGGGAGTATCGAGTTGGATAATGTCGGAAATCTCCGGAGCTACGATCATCTCAACCAAGCCATCCGAGGTGATGAATGGAGTGACCCGCAGGATGATTCCAACGTCCTGGTAGGACACGGTGTTGATCTGGTTGCCATTATTGTCAAAACGAACATTGGTGGTGAATGGGAGGGTTTTGCCGACCGTGATGGTGGCCGGTTGGCTGTTGCGGGTCAGGATCGAGGGTCGGGAGAGCACCTCCGTTTTTCCGGCGGAAGCGATCGCTCGCAAGGTGGCGGTGAAGTCGTTGCCCAGAACCTGGTACAGTCCACCGCCCGCCGGAGCGGCCAAGGACCCACCCACCCCGGGAGTTAGCCCGAACAGATTGGAGACGGAGCCGATGGTCGATCCGCCGATCTTCTTGCTGAGGGAGCCCTCGATGCCGATGTCCGATCCTTTGCTGTGCGTGACCTCCATGAAGACCACCTTGATCAACACCTGAGGCTTAGGCCGGTCCAGATTGGTGATGACCTGGCTGATATACTGGCTGGTTTCATCGTCGGTGATCACGATCAGGCGGCGGGTCTCGGGATCCGCCGTGATGATGGCGTCACCGATCATGCCATTGTTGTAGTATTGCCGGCCGCTGGCGCTGGTGGAACCACCGCCGCCCCCACCGCCAAAACCGCCACCGCCGAATCCACCCCCACCGCGATTCCCGCCTCGCTGCTGGCCCAGCAGGGAGAGAGTGCTCATCTCCGCCAAGAGGAGCAGTGCGAGCAACCAACCCGTCATTCGAAATCGTTGCATATCGTTAGTTCCCTAAATTCTTAACCACCCAAATCTCCATCCAGACCGTCCCACCCCATTAGTTTCCGCCCCGGTTGCCGCCCAAACCACCGCCTGTACCCAATCCTCCACCGGTGCCTAGGCCGGATCCGGTGCCCGCACCGGTGGTCTGACCATTGCTGCTGCGCGTGCTGAGCGGACTGGTCTGGGTGGTGTTATTGCGGTTCATCGACGTGGTGTTCTTCTCAAACATGCCGCGCAGGATCTGCTCCACCTGTTGAACGTCGGCATTTTCGAGCGAGTAAACAAAGACCTTCTGCTTCTTCGCCGGACTAGAATCCAGCTCGTTGACCATCTGCGCAATCTGGGTCATGAGCTCGCGCGCTGCGGTCACCACCACCGAGCTGGTCCGCTGATCGGCCACCGCCAGGACCTGACCCTTCTTCTTCATCCTGTCGCTGTCAGTATTGGCCGCCGCCCCTCGTCCGGCTCCGCCGCCGCCCGCGCCAAAGAACCCGCCAAAGCGGACTGGCCCACGATTCTGATCCGTCGAACCCGAGCGGGAGTCATCGGGAAAGAGACTGGTGAGCAGCTCAGCCATCTCCAAAGGATCCGCATGTTTGAGCCGGAACACGCGAAGCTCTGTCACATCATCGACGGACACATCAACACTCATGACGACGTCCTCGACGGAGGGCATCACGTCATCCGGAGCCGCCACCACCAACGAGTTGCTGCGCTCATCGGCGGTCGCCACCACCCGCGACGCATTCGGACGCCCGTTGGACCCCGTGGCACCACCGCCGGCATCCCCCCCGCCAGCGGCTGGGCCGCCGAAGCCAGGGAAGCCGCCCCCGAACCGAGCCCGGTTGCCCCCTGCGTTCCCCCCGCCCGTGCGCGAGCTATCGGTGGCCGGAAAGAGTTCTTTGATTACCGTCGCCAACTGCTTCGCATCGGCGAATCGCAGTGGAAACACTTTGATGGAAGAAATGCTCGAGACCGAAGTATCCAGGGCTCGGACGATTTCCGTAAACCGACGAATGTTCATCTGAGTGTCGGTGATCACCAAGGCGTTCCCGCTCTCGTTCGCCGTCATGGTCGCCTTCTCCGGCAGCAGGGGCTGGAGGTCTTTAATCAGCTGGACGGCGTTGATGAAGCGCACCGGCACAATCTGGGTCACGATTTGCTCGTCCTTGGGGATAAGCTCCGGGTTATTTCCGCTCTTCACCGGAATATCACGCTTCTTTGCCTCTTCCTTGCTCACGATGGTCAACACGCGGTCGTTCCGAATGGCCGCATAGCCGTTCTTGCTGAGCATTCCATTCAACAGGCTGAGCGCCTCCTCCTGAGACACCGGCTGGTTGCTCCAGAGGTCGGCTTTGCCACGGAGTTCGGTCTCCAACACGATGATGAAACCGGCGGCCTCACTCAGGTAGTTGAGAACCATCTCCAAAGGAACGCCGCGAAAATTCAGGCGCAGCTTTTTGTCCCCCGCAGAGGTTGAAGGATCAGGCTTTGTCGTCGGCTGGACCGGGGCAGACAACACGGCACCGGGTGCCGCTGGTTGGCCTGAGGCGGGCGCCACCGGAGCGTCCTGGCCGTGAGACATCAAACCGGCCAGGACCAGAAGCGAGCAACCCACCCAACCACCGCCGGCGCGCAGCCTCGGGTAACAAAAGGTCATGTTCATAGGATTACTGTTTTTCATTTTTCATCTCCTGTTCTCGCTTCTTTAACAATCGTTTGAGCACATCGCTCTCGCCTGCATCCGTTGAGCTGCTGCCTTCCGAGGCGCCCGCTCCTCCGGATGAGGCGCTGGCCTCCGAGGAACCCTGCTCCGCTGCTGCCGTCACTTCCCAAGGCCCGTCGTCCTGACGCCGCAATTTCCCTCCCACGGGCAAACTAAGGGTCTTCCCGTCCTGCACCAAACTCACTTGGCTAAAAGAGATCTGCTGAACCTGAAAGCCCGCAATACTGTCATTCGGCTTCAGCGCCTTCTTGAATTCCGAGGAGGATCCATCAAAGAAGGCCATGTCCCCCTTTTCGTAGCTCATGGTCCCCACCAGAGCGATGCTCTCCACCTTGGTGGGTTTTCGGGGCTCCGACGCCGCCTTGGCGCTCGAAGCACGCGAAGATCGAGTGGGGTTAAAAATGTTCCGTTCCGAGATGAGGCGGAACGAGGCGTGATCCAGGCGAACCGGACCCGACGTGCGCTCCTGGGAGCGAGCTGGAGTGTTGGTGAGAGTCAGCGACTCAGAGGCCGAGTTGGTCGATTCGATCCTCGCCGAAGCCGTGCCTTCTGCGGCGGCCATGCTCAAGCCGCTGAACAACAGCTGAAACGCAACGGCCGCTCCACAGGCTCGGCGTGCTGGGAAAGGGAGGTAAAAACGGCGTTTCATGGTTCCTGAGTCTGGAGACGGAGTGCACTCACTTGCAACCCCAAGGTCAATTGCTTGCCGGTGTTGTCCCGCGGGGAAATCTCGAAGGAATCAACTTTCAGGGCCAGCGAGGCCTGCTCGACTTCGTAGAGAAATCGAACAATCTTGCCCAGATCGCCAAACGCATCTACCCGGCACTCCAGTGTCATGTAGTCATCGGCGTTGCGACGCCACTGGGGTTTGATGGAAAGGATGTTGAGGTCACTGTCCTTGGACCAGCGATCGAAAGACTTGAGAACCCGGCTTTCAGCGATCGACAGCTCCTCGGAGACGGTGTTCGTTTCCATCCCACTCCAGCGCTTCCGGATAATGGACTCGCGCTCGAGCAAGGCTGAACCCTGGGTAACTTTCTTGCGCAAGTCTAGGATGCGGGCGGAGCGTTCCTTCCAGGCCTTGGTAAGCGGGGTGACCACCAGTCGGTCGCCGAGCCACACCACCGCGATCGCCACGGCGGCGACCATCAACATTTTCTGACGCTGGGCCGGATTCATGGCTGATTCTTTTCTCCCCATTGAAAGTTAAAGGAGAACTGCACGGGGGATGCCCCTTTCTCCTGGTCGACCTTGATCTCCGAAACCTGCGGTGCGGATCTGAGGTGATCCAAAGTCTTGTACAGCGCCTGGCGCGAGTCCGCCGTGCCGGTGCAGGTCACCAGGGAGGAATCGCGGATCTCCAAGGTCTTGGCGGTCACCGTGTTCTCTTCAGGAAACGCTTCGGTCAGGCGCTTCAAGATGCTCAGACTCCGAACCGACTCATCAAACCAGGGACGAAATCGTTTGATGTCCTGCTGAATCTCCTCGAGGTCGCGAACCTTCCGGCTCATCGCATTCCACTGGGTTCCCAGCTCCCGCAGCTCCAGCTGCTGAACCGTAAACAAGCCCAGCACCACCAAGGCGCCAACGACGACGGCACCAGCCGCATAGACGAGCTTCTTGGCGGAGTATTTGGCCGTCAGACGCGTCCAAGCGCTCACCTTCGGGGGCAGAAAGTCTGGGGCAATGACCAAACCGCTCAAAAACTTCGCCGCCAGCACCGTAGCCGATTGGGCCGGAGTCTGGGGAGGGAGCTTAACCCCGCCATCCGGCGCGATCGCAGCGACCCGCTCAACGTCCAAGCCCAGGGCAGAGGCCCGGGTCTTTAGCTCGCCATAGGCGGTATCCAATGCGGGAGAAGCACCATAGACTCTTAGCTTTCGAATCGACGCCCGGATCTCCGGTTGCATCTGGCCCAGGGTGATGCGCAACTCGCGGTAGAGAGCTGGAACAATGAAGTGCTGACGACCATCCACATCCTCCAAAACCTGATCCAGAGTCCTGAGAGCCATCAGGCCATGCCGGGTGTTGACCTGAAGCCCAACGGTGACATGCCCCACCTCCAACGAAACCGTCCCCTCGGTGGAGTGGGACGAACCCTGCTCCAAAATCGGCAACCCGAGGGAGAAAGCCAAGGGCACCAGGCGCGCGCCCCGGAGAACCGCTTCCAGCTTGAGCAGCGGATCATTGGGAATCATCACCTGAGTGGCGTAAGACTCACCCGGACCCAGGGAATACCGGGTCGACACAATCGACATGGCTTCCGGACTGACCGAGAAACCCCGTTCCGCCTCGATCTGGAGGAACTCGACCAGGTCGGCCTCCGGAAGCTCGGGGAGCCGGGTCTGCAAGGCCATCGCCCAGCTCAAGGGAAGGCACACGACACAGTTCCGCTCCCGGACCTCCGCCTTATCCAAATGCCCTCGAATTTCCTGCGCCGCCAGCTCGGGCTCCGCGCTCAGGGGACTCAAGTTGAGGTCGACCGCAAAGCGGTTCACGACTTCGGCGCTGCCGTTGGTCCGACGCAGAACCACGCCCTCCAGTCGGCCTCCGTCAAATGTCAGTCCCAACACACTGTTGGGACGTTTCTTTTTCAATGCCATGCTCATCGTATACCCTTCGCCGAAAGCAAATTCTGCCGCGCCTGCCGACCCAGCGCCCATCCTAGTCCACTCAGGTCCTGCCGCGAGACAATCCGGTTGGTGCCTTCCGCGACATCAAAAACAAACCGAGCCCTCCGGTAGCCGCGCTGATTCTGCCCCACTGCGGCGATGTCGGCAGTGTATTGAAACGACTGCCCGGTGAGGAAAGGACCGGCCGCCTGCGCGTCCGCCGGCGTGGAGAGCACCTTGGTGACCCACGCGAGCGAGTTGCGGTTATTGGCACTCGATTGGCGCTCGGCTATCAAAGTCGCCGCCTTTTCCTTTCCAATCCCTGGCACGCAAGTCAAAACAACTTCGCTGGCCGTGTTGACGTTGATTAACCCCTCCACGACCCCATTGGTGGAGGAGAGCTCGGGAGCCAGGGTCGTCAATTGGTCTTCCGTAAGGCCGCTGCGAGAATAGAACTCCAACAGGTTGCTGACCGGCGGGCCACCTCCGCTCAGGCGCGCGACCACTTGCTGCGCCTGCTGCCGGCTCAGGCTGAGCTTTTCCTCCAACACAGTGAGGAGAGCGTTCGCATCGGTAATGCTGGTCTTGGCCGTCCCGTCTGCCTTGAGATTCGATTCACGGCTATACACCGTGACATATTCCAGGATGCCGGGATCCAGTTTCCCGTCCCGATTGTCGATCGGCAACGACACGTCGCCATCGTTCTCGTTGGGGTCCAATATCCCGTTTCGATTCGTATCCTCCCCCAGCAAGATCTCCAGGTCGGCGCCGGCGACGAGCCTAAGCTCCTCGATCGATTCGAATTTGGCGTTCTTGCATTTGTAAGCGGGGGTGAGCCGTGAGTAGGTCTCGTCCTCAGCGCCTCCGCTGCTGACCTCGGAGTCGGCGTCGCGCCAATCGAGAATCGCCGCCGCGAGCCCCGAAGTCATCCGCGGCAGCGCGAGAAGCATGTCGAGCGTGGCGGTGTTGAGGTTGATCTTCCCGTTCTCGTCCGTGAGGCTGAAGTAAGGGTCGCTCGCCGAGAGCTGCGTATCGTCCCGTCCGATCAACCAGAAGTTGGCGGCCCCGATGGCCACCCCTTCACGCCGATAACTCTGAATCTCCGGCAACGCACCCGGGGTCTCCAAATTCGACACCAAATAAGCCACATACCGCGAGGCACCATCGATCGCCTGATCCGCCGCCAGGCCGGCCACCCGATTCTCCGCCGCCCGTAGTTCCAGGGACATCGAATGGGCAAAATAAAGGGCGATGCTGACCAATCCAAAGGCAACCCAAAGCACAATGATCAGGGCACTGCCGCCAGCCGGGCCGTACTGCTGAATCTTGTGTTGTGGTTGGGTTCTCATCGATCGAATGAATTTGGTTCCGGGGGTCAGTTGTCAGTTGTCAGTTGTCAGTTGTCAGTTGCCAGTTGTCACTCGTCACTCGTCACTCGTCACTCGTCACTCATCACTTTTCCGTTGTCGCTAGATTTGATTGGTGGAGACGTTCACCATCACCGGAACCACCAGCTGCAGGGTGGGGCCGGTGCGCTGGGAAATGGCGCCTGGAACCCCCTCCTCTTCTTCCGGGGCCGTGCTGAGGATGAGTCGGATAGCTTTGGGCAGCACTGTGGTCTCGGTGGTTGAATCCCAACTCGTCCGCCACTGAGTGCCGTCGTAGAAGCCAAACTCGAGGGCCGTGACATCATTCATCAACCCCTGCTCCTCCACAACTTCCTGTGCGGTCGGGAGCAGGTTCCGGGTCACCAGTCGTACCAAATCCTTGCCCAGCCCACGGCTCAGCCGGTTGGTCGGATCGCGCAGGGCATAGCTAATGCGCTGGATCTCGCCCCAGGGCGCCAACTCATCGAGGGCGGCCGTGTTGCTGAAAAATTCCAGGCTCGTCTCCTGCCCCAGTCCACCCGTGGCAGCCCCCGTCTTGAGACTGCCGGAGAGGAGGCCGCTCGGCGCCACAATGCCCATCAGGTCCCGCCGAATAATGGTCATGGTCTGAGCTACCGGAACGCTGCGTTCCAACATCGCGGTGGTCTTGTTGCGCAGGCGCATCGCGCCGAAAAACACGCCATTGATGGCCGTCAGCACTACCGCAAAGATCACGATCGCCAGCATCAGCTCAATCAGCGTAAAGCCGTTGAGGGTGCGCCGGGTGCGAATCGAGGATGTCATTGCGGGGTTCATTGCTGCGCCGAATCCACCAGGGTGCTGAGACGAACGTCATACTCCTGCCCCTGCACCGAATAAGTCACAAGCACGGTAAGCTGCTTGAGGGTATCCTGTACCCAAGCCTCCGTCAGTAATCGCCACCGGTAGCTCAGGCGGCCTTCCTGGACTTCTCCGCTCGAAGAAGCCTGCTGCCACTGTTTCGTGACCAGCATCTCGTTCAAAACCCGATCCGCCACCCGGCCGGCGGCGGCCTTGCGGTCCGCGACCTGGCCCGCTTGGTTCGCCACCCGCAACCCCTCGACGGCCACGGGAATAACGATCGCCATAAAGGCCAAGGCAGCCAACGCCTCGGCCAGCGTGAAAGCGGATCGGCTCCGCTTAGCGACGCAAGTAGACCAGGTTGTTGGTGCGAATTTCATAGTTCAGCCGATTCAAGCTCTGGGCAATATAGACCGTAGCCCCCGAGTTCCTCAGTGTTTCGCCGGCGCGAGGGGCTTCTCGCAAGGTGATCAAATCCGGACTCGATCCGGCGATGGACCCGTCCGCCGCGAACCGGATGCGCAGCCCGCTGCGTCCGCCCCCCAAGTTCATTCCGAGCAAACTTGATTTCCCCAATCCCGAGCCTCCCTGTCCTGCGCCTCCACCCAAGCTGCCTGAGGAGGTGGAAAGCAGTTGGGCTTCGATCTCCAAGGTGTCGCTCAGGGCAAACTCTTTGGACTGCTCATCCACCCCGGTATACGAGAACTCGCTCTCGACGCCAAAGCGACGCTGCTGGGCATCGATCCATAGGATCATGGGAATCCCCTCCGACACCGCCCGCGCCTGAGCAAAACGGGTCAGGGCCAGAAATCGCCGCGCCTCCGAATCCAGGGTGCGACCGCGGAAAAACCCCGAGAGAGACGGTCCGATGAGCGACAGAACGATCAACATCATCGACATGACCAGAATCAGCTCGATGAGAGTGAAACCCGACCCCAGCCGAGTACGCCGCCGCCATGAATTCACTCGACCACCACCCCATCGGGCGGACTCGCGCATGACTTCAAGGTGCTGAACGTCGGGGAGCATGGTTCGGTTACTTTCCTGAGCCCCCACCCAACTGCCAGTTGGTCACATCATCATCGCCGCCCACCCGTCCATCGGGTCCCATGGACAGCAGGTCGTACGACTTCGCATTTCGCTTCCCCGGATATTCATACACATAGGGATTCTGCCAGGGATCCAATGGGATCTCGTTCTTGAGATAGGGCCCCTTCCAGTTCTGACCATCGCGTGGAGGCTGCACCAGATCGTTCAACCCATCCTTGCCCTTCGGGTAATAGCCCATGTCGACTTCGAAGGCGTCCAGGGCGGTGCCGAAAGTGGAGATCTGCGTCTGGGCTGCCGTAACCCGAGCTTGCTCGGTCCGGCCCGAGAACTTAGGAACCACGATGGCGGCCAAGATGCCGAGGATCACCAGCACGAGCAGAAGCTCGATCAGAGTAAAGCCGCTTCGACGGCGACGGAGAAACAGGTGGAGGGTGGTTGTTTGAGTTTTCATATAAATGCAAAAGTCAGCTTACTTGATATGATCCTGGAGCGAGAAGATGGGGATAACCATGCCGATAAAGATGGTTCCGATAAAACCTGCAATCAGGAACAACATCAGGGGCTCAGCCATCGCCACAGCCGTCTTGAGCTGGCGATCCAGATCTCCCTCGGTCACGTTGGCAATGCGGACCAACTCCTGATCCAGCCGTCCACTTTCCTCCGCCACCGAAATCATTTCCAGGACCGAGCCCGAGAACAAGGTCCGGCACTCGCCCAAGCTCGGTCCCAACGCTTTGCCTTCCTTGACACGCTCGATGGAGTTCGATACCGCGTCCACCAGGATCTGATTCCCGATGGAACGCCGGGCCACATTCAATCCATTGATCAACGGAACTCCGGCACCGAGAAGTGTGCCCAGCATGCGACAGAAACGCGACATCGCGAACTGCGCCACCAGCGGACCAATCACGGGAGCGCGCAACATCAAACCTTCCCACACTCGGCGACCGGCGACCGAGGTCAGCCAGGTTCGAAGGGAGAACAGGGCGAAAACGATTCCGAAAAGCAGGAAGAGCCCGTAGCTGCGGAGCATCTCACTGACCCACACGATCATCTGGGTGAGCAACGGAAGCGATGCACCGAAACCGGCAAAGATTGTCTGAAAGCGGGGAATGAAAAAGACGAGCAGAAACACCAGCACCCCAATCGCGAGCACCATCAGGATGATGGGGTAGAGCAACGCGGTGGTGACTTTGGAGCGCATCTCCTTCTCCCGAGCCTGGAAGTCGGCGATCTGCGCGAGCACCACATCGAGAAAGCCGCCGGTCTCACCAGCCTCCACCATGGCCACATAGACCCGGGGAAAGGTCTCCGGGGACCGGGACATGGCGTCAGCCAAGGTGAGGCCGTCGATCACCAGATCATGCACTTTCTTCCATTGCGCGCCCGCCACGGGCGTGGCGGCTTCCCGACACAAAATCACCAGGGCCCGACTCAACGGGACCCCGGCCGAAAGCAAACTGGACAGCAGTCGGGTAAAGTTCTCGAGAATCCTCGGGGTGATCCGCCCACCGCCGAAGGAAAGCTTGGAAACCTCCGGCGAGGAGCCCGGCTTGGCGTCCTTGGCTGCAGGTGCGGAAACAGCCTCCTTGCCCGGCCCCTTGCCTCCCGCTCGTTCGCTCAGGCTGATCGGCCGCAAACCCTTTCCTTCCATCTGACGGAACGCATCGGATCGCCCCCCGGCCTCGATTTGGCCTTCGGCGATGCGCCCGTCCGATTGTATCGCCCGATATTGAAAGGTAGCCATGACGGGTTAGCTCGACTTAGATCCAGCCTTCTCCACCAGCAACTCGGCGGCGGGCAGATCCTCTCCGTCGCTGAGCGACTGATCCTTCGTCACCCGCATCACTTCCTCAGGGGTCGTGATTCCCTCCCTCACCAGCCGCCAGCCATCGTCCGACAGCGAGCGAAGACCGCGACGGCACGCGGCCTCGCGAATCTCGCCGCTGGAGGCGTTCTTGAGAATCAACCGACGCACCTCCTGGGAGGCATCCATCCATTCAAAAATGCCGCGCCGACCATGGTAGCCCGTGTTGCGGCATTCCCGGCACCCCACGGCACGATAGATCGTGGCGTTGCGCAACGTTTCCACCTGGAGCTGCAAGGCCTGCGCCGTAGAGGATGTGTCCACCTGCTTGCAATGCGGACAGAGAACACGCACCAGGCGCTGGGCCAGCACCGCCTCCAAAGAGGAGGCGACCAAATAAGGCTCCACCCCCATATCCACCAAACGGGTCAAGGCGCCGGGAGCGTCGTTTGTGTGCAGGGTGGAGAAGACCAGATGCCCGGTGAGCGAGGCTTGCACGGCGATCTGCGCCGTCTCCTGATCGCGAATTTCACCGATCAACACCACATCCGGATCGTGACGAAGGATGGAGCGAAGACCTCGGGCGAACGTAAGACCCGCCTTCTCCGAAACCTGAATCTGATTGATCCCCTTGAGCTGATACTCGACGGGATCCTCGATGGTGATGATCTTTCGGACCGCATCGTTGATCTCGTTGAGCGCGGTGTACAGCGTGGACGTCTTGCCGCTTCCCGTGGGACCGGTGACCAGGATAATTCCGTGAGGCAGCCCGAGCACTCGGCGGAACGACTTGAGCTCGCGGGCATCCATGCCCAGCTGCTCCATCCCCCGCAGGGTGGACGTTTGACGCAGCAGACGCATGACCACCGCCTCACCATGCAGCATGGGAATAATCGACACCCGAATATCCACCTCCGCCTGATCTAGACGAATTTTGATCCGCCCATCCTGAGGCAGGCGCTTCTCGGCGATGTTCAGGTGGCTGAGAATCTTAACCCGCGAGACGATCGCCGGCTGAAACCGCTTGATCTGAGCCGGCACCGGGACTTCTTGAAGGACGCCGTCGATGCGATACCGAATGCGCATCTCGTCTTCAAACGGCTCGAGGTGAATGTCGGAAGCGCGGAGATCGATGGCGTCGCGAAGCACCTGATTCACGAAGCGGATGATCGACGCGTCTTCGGCGGCATTGTCGAGGTTGGTGTCCTCCTCATTCTCGTCGTTCACCACCTGGAACGAGGCCTCCTCCCCCAAGGTGTCGATGGTGTCCGCCCCGACGCCGAGACGCTTCTTCATCTCCCGCTGGATCACCTCGGTAGGAGCCAACACCACTTTCAGCTTGAGGCCGCTGGTGGTCTTGAGCGCGTCCAACCCTTGCGTGGAGAACAGCCGGCTCGTCGCAATCTCGACCTCATCATTCACCCGACGCAACGGAAGCAACTCATCCTTGAGCAAGAGTCGCGCGGGAAACAGGGATAGGACCTGTTTGTCCGGCTCCACGTCATCCAAGATCGTAAACCGCACGTCGTATTCCCGAGCCAACCACTTCAGCACCTCTTCCTCCGACGGCACGCCGTCGGGATTCTGCTGACGCCAATCAGCCGCAAACGCCTCGCGATCCGAGGCCGAAAGCTGCCGAGCGGCAACATACCGATCGAGAGCCTCGGCCAACGCCGCCGGGTGAGGTGTCAATGCGTTCATGAAAGGCGCAAGCTAGGGAATCAGCCGTTCGGCGCAGCCTACTTAAGCAGTCCACCCAGCAGGGCAGCAGCCTCTTGACGGGCGCTGAGCAGTGCGCGCAGCTCCTCTTGAGCCTTCTCCAACTTGGCTTCCTTCGCTTTGCGAACCTCGCGCACCTTCGCCATCTTCGCCTTCAAGTCCTCGGCCGAGGCCTTGGACTCGATGGCCTGTTGCAAGGCTTCGATTTCGGGTCCAGTCTCACCAAACCCACGGGGACCGCCACCGCCACGAGGGCGTCCGCCCTGATCATCGCCAGCCGGCGCAGGCCGGGCCGCATCGCCACCGCCATCCGCCCCACCGCCACGTCGGCCGCCTCGACCTCCCGCAAAGCCCATGCCCATGCCCATGCCGCCGGTCCCCACGTCACGACGAGCATCGAGCACTTTCTCCACGCGGGTGGAGATCAGCTTCCACTCCTCATCATCCTTCACTTCCAACTGCTCGCGATACCGTTCCATCATGCGCTGCTTGAATTGCTCGGGATCGAAATTGCCACGGCCGCCCTGCGGACGATCTTGCGCTTGAACGGACAATGAATTTCCACCGAGGCAGAGCACTGCGGCAAGAACCCCGAGGAACATCCTGGATTGAAGCATTTTCATAAGGTATCGAGAGTAAGAATCTTTAGTTTCGGTTACGCACCTTTGAGGGACTTAGGGTCCTCGGGCAAAGATGCAACACACCACCACATGCAGCTAGCATGCCAGGAACGCAAGGATCGTCCTTCCGCCCCCCACCACACGTCCGTCGTCGTCCAAAAACCGAGGCGGATCGGCAGTTCCCCCGCCAAAACCAAACTTAATTCCGCCACACCACTGACACGGTTTCGACATCCCCCACGAACTTCGAACACTCATAGCCAAGCCCCCGGGCCTGAGCAACGCGCATCTTTTGCGCGAGATGGAGGACTCTTTGCGCAGGTTTTGCACATAACTCACCGGAGTCGCGGGCGCCTGGTTGACGATGAGGGTCCACCGTTCAGGAAACCATGCCCCAGCGGAAAACGGGGAATAAATTAAGAATTCTTAATCATTTGAACGATTTTCACCTGCGAGTGGGCGGGAGCGCGCCTGCCTATCCCCAACAATTCCTGACGCGGCTGGCCCCCTGGAACGGAGCCTGCTGCCAGATCAATATACCCGTGTCACTGAGCGCTCAGGCCGACAGACATTTCTCTGGACCGTGGGACACTTCTGATGTCCCGCTCGGTAAGGCGGTAACGGTGACCTGGACTCACAACAACCGACCCCTCCATCTCATTTGCCATGAAAACACCAGCAATTCTGAGTTTCTCTTGTCTGCTCGCCGCGTCGCTATTTGCCGCCGACTCCGGTCCCAAGGATGAAGTAAAAGGCGCTGCTAAAAAGTTGGCCGACAAAGCCAGCTACAGCTGGAAGTCCACCACCGAGAGCGCCAATGCCAATGCGGGCGGGCGGGGTCGTCCCGGTCCGGTGGAGGGCAAGATCGAGAAGGACGGGTTTGCGCTACTCGCGATCACCCGCGGGGAGAACACCACGGAGGCGGTGGTGAAAGCCGGGAAAGGTGCCATCAAGACAGCGGACGGCTGGAAGTCCCTCGCGGAAGCAACGGAGGGCGATGGCGGTGGTGGTGGCCAACGAAATCCCGCACGGGCTACCGCCCGGATGCTGCAGACGTTCCGCTCGCCGGCCGTCGAGGCGGAAGACTTGGCCGGCAAGGCCAAGGAACTGAAGAAGGCGGACGACGTCTACTCCGGGGACTTGACTGAAGAAGGGGTCAAAGAGCTGCTCACCCGCGGTTTCCGGCGTCCCGGCGGCGAAGCGCCGTCGCCCGCCGATCCCAAGGGCTCGGTCAAGTTCTGGGTGAAGGATGGCGTCGTCAGCAAGTATGAATACAAGGTTCAGGGTACGATGAGCTTCAACGGCAACGACATGACGATTGATCGCACGACTACGGTGGAGATTAAAGACATTGGCAGCACCAAGGTAGAGGTGTCCGAAGAAGCCAAGAAGAAGGCGTCCTAAAACTGTTTGCCCCCCGGCCCGGATTGCGCGGATCCCCTCCCGCAATCCGGGCATCTTGAGCTTGCAGTCCGGCCATCGGCGGGTATCACTAACGCTCAGTCGAATAAACCCCATACACTTCCTCATGAATTCGAATTTCTTGCCGCCGACCAAACCCATCCTGTCTGTCCCACAACCTCGTCGGCGGTTCCTCTTGCACCTCGGTTTGGCCGCCAGTCTCCTGGCTGTGCCAGGGGCTTTCGCTCGCGAGTTGGTGCGCACCCCGCCACAGACCGAAGGACCGTTCTATCCCGACAAGCTGCCGTTGGACACCGACAACGATCTGTTGATCATCAACGATGCCATCAACCCGAGCGTCGGCCAGGTAACATGGCTCAGCGGGCGGATTCTTGATCCGCGAGGACGTCCGGTTCGCAATGCCCTGGTCGAGATTTGGCAGGCCGACGGGAACGGGGTCTATCTCCACAGCAAGAGTGACAACGGGGGTAAACGAGATGGCAACTTTCAGGGATTTGGCCGATTCCTCACCGGTTCTACTGGCGAATACCTATTTCGCACGATCAAGCCTGTCCCCTACCCCGGGCGGACGCCTCACATCCACTTTGCGGTAAAGGTGAAAGGCCAGCCGAAGTTCGTCACTCAGTGTTACATCGCCGGAGATCCTAGCAACGATGGGGATGGGGTTCTGAAGGGCATTCAGGATCCGAAAGCGCGCAAGTCGGTACTCGTGCCATTCCAGCCCGTCAAAGGCTCGCGCATCGGCGAACTGTCGGCCCGGTTCGATATCGTCTCCGGATTCACCCCCGTTCAAGCGTGAACCCCAGCATGCCTCCCGGACCGGACCTTTCGCCGTCTGACCCCCTCGACGGCAGCACACCGGTGTCCACCCGAATCAGCAGGCTCGTTGGTACGAGGAGAGGCCTGGGTCTAGGACTGGTCCTATTGGTGACCCAGATGGCAATCACCTCCGCGTCCTGGGGGGCAACAGCCCGGCAACCTGTCACGCAACAGTATCATGGGGAATCGGTGCGGGACGATTACCAGTGGCTCGAGGCGGGGACGAATCCCGCCGTGCGCAAATGGACAGCGCAACAGAACCAGCGCTCCCGAACGCGACTCGATCGAATTGAGTCCCGCCAATGGGTCGGCGACCGACTGCAGGAACTCTTCGCCAAAGTCTCGGCCAACTATTTTTCGCTGAGCGCTGCCGGGACCAACATCTTCTACCTGGAGTTCCTACCACCGTCCCAGCAACCCCTGCTCAAACGGGTCCAGGGAACCAACGGCCCCAGCCAAGCCCAGATCGTTCTGGACCCGAACAAACTCAGCGCCGATGGGAGCGTCTCGATCGACTGGTATCAGCCTTCTCGTGATGGACGCTGGGTAGCGGTATCCCTTTCCTCTCAAGGAAGCGAGTTGGGGACCCTCCACTTCTACGAAACGGAAACCGGACGCGCCTTACCCGACCAACTGCCGCGCGTGAATGGCCCGACGGCCGGGGGCAGTGTGGCGTGGAACGCCGATTCAACGGGAGTTTTTTACACGCGCTATCCCGCACCGGGGGAGCGGCCTGCGGAGGATCTGGCGTTCTATCAGCAGGTTTTCTTTCATCGCTTGGGCACACCCACAGACGCTGATACCTACGAGGTGGGCAAGCAGTTTCCCCGCATCGCGGAAATCCAGCTGGATTCCAGCCCCGACCACCAGTGGCAGCTCGCGACGGTGGCGAATGGGGACGGCGGAGAATTTGCCCACTACCTTCGCAACCCCCAAGGCCAATGGACGCAGGTGACTCGCTTTAGCGACGGTGCGAGTCAGGCGGGCTTCGGCCGCGATCCCGTCTTTATCGAATGGCCGCGCGACAACGCTCTCTATTTTCTGTCCCACGCCGGCGCGCCCAAAGGTCAGTTGCTTCGACTTCCCCTTTCCCTGGCAGGACCGCGGTTGAGCCAAGCTCAAACCGTCGTTCCCGAGGGCAAACGAGCCCTGGTCGGCTTCAGCCCGACCGCCAATGGAATGTATCTGAACTATCTCGATGGAGGGCCGATGTCGCTCTACTTCCGCGAGTTCAGCGAGAAGACCAATCGCCTGATCTATCCGCGCTCCGGAGGCTCGGCTGAGCCGGTTTCCATCAGCCCTCCGCTCGTCCTCGCCGGTGATCTCGCCGTGTTTCGGGTGGAAAGCTATACCGAGCCGTTCAAATGGTATGCCTGCGACCCGGGACGAGATCGCACGCGCGTGACGGCCACGGAGTTCGCCGCCACCGCAGCAGCGGATTTTAGCGATATCGAAGTGCAGCGAGCCTTCGCCACTTCCAAGGACGGCACCCAGGTTCCGTTGAACATCCTGGCGAAGCGCGGCCTACCTCGGGATGGCAACAATCCAACCCTCCTCTATGGCTACGGAGGCTACGGCATCAGCCTCACCCCGCGATTCGATGTCGCTCGCCGCGCCTGGTTTGACCAGGGAGGAATCTATGTGGTGGCCAATCTCCGCGGCGGCGGCGAATACGGCGAATCCTGGCATCTCCAGGGAAATCTAACCCGCAAGCAAAACGTCTTCGACGACTTCGCGGCGTGTGCCGAGTTTTTGATCCGGTCGAACTACACGCGCGCCGGCAAGCTGGCGATCGAAGGGGGAAGCAACGGCGGACTCCTGATGGGTGCACTGTTGACCCAGCGTCCCGAGTTGTTCCAAGCGGTCGTAGCTCATGTGGGCATCTATGATTCACTCCGGGTGGAACTGGATCCAAACGGCGCCTTTAACATCACCGAGTTCGGAACCGTGACGGATCCGGCGCAGTATCGCGCCCTTCGGTCCTACTCCCCTTACCATCAGGTGAAGGATGGTGTCGACTATCCCGCCGTGCTCCTGCTCACCGGAGAGAACGACGGCCGGGTTAACCCCGCCCACTCCCGAAAAATGGCCGCCCGGCTCCAGGCGGCCACCAAAGGCTCCCGACCCGTTCTCCTGCGGACGAGCGGAACCACCGGGCATGGATCCGGCACCCCGTTCAGCGCCCGGGTCGCTCAGCTCTCAGATGTCTATGGCTTTCTGTTCGACCAATTGGGAGTCTTCTACTCCCGCATCGGCAGCGGTCCCTGGTCCGGAGCGGTCACCCCGCACTCGGCGACCATCAAGGCCAGGGTCTCCAGCGGAGGACTGCCGGTGCGACTGCGCCTCGCCGAGGAACCCGGTGGAAAACGAGCTCAGGTCTGGGGGCCCGTAACGAGCGATACGAACTCCGGCAACATCGTGAGCTTCGACCTCTCCGGACTGAAAGCGGACACCAGCTACTCCTACACCCTCGAAGTGGCGGGGCGACTCGAGCCTGCTAAGCGCGGAAAGCTTCGAACCTTCCCTTCTGGACCAGCCTCCTTCCGCATCGCGCTCGCGTCCTGTGCTCGCACCGGCAGCACCAGCGAAGTCTTCGACCGGATCCGGGAGGCCCAACCGCTGTTCTACATGAACATGGGCGACTTCCACTATCTGAACATCGCCACCAATCTTCGAAGTCGGTATCGCGAAGGCTACGATGCCGTGCTGGCGTCACCCCAACAATCGGCACTCTATCGCGAAGTCCCCTTGGTCTACATGTGGGATGACCACGACTTCGGGGGTAACGGGAGCGGACGATGGTCGAGCAGCCGCGAAGCGGCCCGTCTCACCTATCAAGAGTGCCTTCCGCACTACCCGCTCGCCGCCGGATCCGGAGATGTGCCCATCTATCAGTCCTTCGAAGTCGGACGGGTCAAATTCATCGTCACCGACCTGCGCTCGGAACGGGATTCCGTCACCAACAAGGACGACTCCAAGAAATCCATGATGGGCGCCGCCCAAAAGGAATGGTTCAAGAACGAGCTACTCTCCGCCAAAGGCAAGTTTCCGCTGATCTGCTGGGTCAGCTCGGTTCCTTGGCTTGGACAGAAGGGCTCCAACTACTATCGCAACATTAAGTCGAATCAGTTCGGCTACATCCATCATACGCAGTTGAACGCGGAGCGGGCTCGCAGTTCATCGACCAACTCCTCCAGCACCAACCGCACGGGGCGGCGACGCGATGCGGCTCCTCCTCTCGACGAAGATCATTGGAGCGTCTACGCGACCGAGCGACGCGAGATTTGCGACTTCATCCAGACCAACCAAATCTCGGGTGTCTGCATCCTGCACGGTGACTCCCACATGCTCGCCGCCGACGACGGACGCAACGCCAACTTTGCCACCACTGGGTCGCTCACCCTGCCCGTGATGGGCGCCGCCCCCTTGGACCAAGACGCATCCATCAAGGGCGGGCCGTATAGCGAGGGAGTTTACCGGGTGGAAAAGGGCGAAGGAGCCTTTGGGCTGATCAGCGTGAACGATCTGGGCGACTCCATCCAAGTTTCCTTCAGTGGACGCAACCTAAGAAACGAGGAGAAGCTGAAGCTCAAGTTCTCCGTCCCAGCCACACCGACAACGAAGACCTCGCGCGCTCCTTCCCGGAACCCATCCCCATGAAACGATTGCTTCTCAGCGTTTTGTTGCTCGTCAGCGGCCACAACGTCAATGCGGCGGATCCGGCAGCAGCGGATTCGACGGTCACCGGCACCTGGCGCTGGCAGTTTCGCATGCCGGACGGAACCGAAGTCCAGCCCAAGCTCAAGCTGAAGCAGGAGAACGGCCGGGTCACCGGGACCTCCAGTCATCGAGGCGGCCCCGACGTCGCGATCACCAATGGCGTGATGAACGGCAAGGTGCTGCGCTTTGATGTCATTCGCGAGCGAAACGGAATCCTGGCCACGACTCACTATGAGGCGACTCTGGAGGGTAACCACCTGAAAGGCACGGTAGAGTCGGATTGGAATTGGAACGGCACTCGGCAACAGTATCCCTTCGAGGCCCGACGAGCCGCTGGCATCGAAGGCCGATGGAAGTGGAAGGCCATGTTCCGTGAACGGGAGTTCGATGTGAGCGTCACCTTGAAGCTCGAAGACGATAAGCTGACCGGCACCATGCCAGGATTCGGCGGGGGAGGCGGAGGGCGCGGCCCGCGGGATACTCCGATCAAGGATGCAAGCTTCAAGGACGGCATTGTGAAGTTCACCGTTGAGCGCGGCCGTGGCGACTTTCGATCCGTTCAAAACTTCGAAGGAAAGCTCGAAGGAGATACGATCAAAGGGAAAATCGAATCGGAAGTGAACGGTGAGGACACCGAAACCGACTGGGAAGCCAAGCGAGCGGATTGAGTTCCAGGAGCGACCAGCGAGACCATTCGCCCTCTGGACGGCGCCGTGGCATGCCCTAAGCATTACCCACAAGTTCTTCGACCAAATGTTAGAATCCCAAAGGGATTCCGGCTCAAAGCCCAGGGTTGGCGCGACGCAGGAGCGCCTACCCTGGGTTAGTCGTGGTTTTCTCACAACCCCAACGCGGGTTGCGCTTGGGATCACCTGAAGCCCCACAGGGTTCGCAACCCACGATGGGGTTGTGGATTCTAT
>JAEUHE010000151.1 GCA_016793885.1 Verrucomicrobiales bacterium | reverse complement strand
CACGCGTTTGCTTGATTTTTTTGCGAAATCCTTCGTTGTTCGTCGCTTACGTATTTCGCTCAATACGCTCGCTCCTCACGCCTCGGTTTTCGCAAAAACCTGCTGCGCAACCGCATGCCGCCCTACTGCATGGATTGGGCTTTAGGCGGTCCCCCGGGGCTTGATGGTCATGCGAACGCTAGGTCCGATGCCGGTGGGCCAATGTTTAAGCCTTTTCCGCCTGAAGGCGGAACTCCATGCGCCCAACAGCCAGTGGGGCCCCCGTGAGACAGTTCCCCGCCTCACCTCCGGTGGGGACAAGTCCGACGGCCTGCTAGAAGGACTTGGCGTCCTGATCGTAACGAATCGGAGTCGCACGCACGGTCTGTGAGGTATAGACCGCGAGCGCTCGGGCGAGCTCCAGTTCCTCGTCGGCGTTGGAGAGAACCTCGGCAAACCCCTGACTCAAAAGTTCCTCGCGGCTCGGCCCGCCTGGTTTCAAATGAAAGGCTATGGCCGCAATTCCTTTGAACGCTTCGCCCGCACTGCCTCGTCGGAAGAGGCTTAGTGTGTCGGCGCAGCTCGTGGCGTTGGGATCCATGCGGATGAGCAGCACGTCACAGGGTTGGCGGCGAAAAGCCTCGATGGCGAACTTCGCCGTGGGAACGGACTGGCCCCGATGCCCCAGCGCCGCAAGCAGCTGCACCAGCGACGGCTGACGGCCGAACTCCTCACCCACCACCATCACTTTAAGAGAAGTGCTGCCAGGGACGGCACCGCCAGCCGCAGGACTCAGATCTGACGAGGAATTCGGCATCGAGGGAGGGGGTGATGCGGCAGCATCCGCCAGCTCGGGGGAGCCGCTCAGCCCGTGCGATTCCTGGGAGAAAGCCCCGATGGAGCTCGAATCCAGCAGCGACTGGAACAGCGTGCGAAGCGAAAGCGGCTTCGCCAGGAACAGCGTGCGCGTGTCGCTCTTGTGATGCGGGTAGCCCTGCTTCACTCCGCCCAAACAAATCACCCGAGCCGAGGAGTCACCCCCCCCCGGCAGTTGAAGAACCTGTTCGGGTGATATCAGGGGCCGGTCCAGATCCACAACGACGCGACGCTTGGCATCCACCACGGCCAGGGCGCGTCGAGCAGCTTCCTCGGAATTCACCAGTTCGGAGTCGATTCCCCATAGCCGACAGGCCTCCGAAACAAACCGCGCCTGCAGAGCGTTGGAGGAGATTACGAGCACTCGGGAGCCTTCCAGGCGAGGAAGCTCCTTCCACCGAGCGGACTCAGGGCAGGCGGAAGCTTCCACCGGAACCCGCATCGTAAACGCAAACACCGAACCCTGCCCCAGCACGGTATCTACGGAAAGATTCCCGTTCATGGCTTCCACGATCCGATGGCAGATCGCCAGTCCCAAACCGGTTCCACCAAATTTGCGCGTGGTGGAAGAGTCGACTTGGCTGAAGGGCTTAAACAGCAGATCCATCTTCTCCCGGGGAATTCCGATTCCCGTATCCCGAACCGACACTTTAAACTCCCAGGTGGCAACCGCACCTCCTGCCTGTTCCAGGCAGAGGCCTTCCACTCGCACTTCAACCGCGCCTGTCATCGTGAACTTAATCGCGTTTCCAATCAAGTTCACCAAAACCTGCCGGAACCTCGTCTCGTCTCCCAGGAACGTCTTGGGCAACCCATCGGGGATGAAGGCACAAAAATCGAGGCCCTTTTCCGCCGCGCGAGGAGCCAGCAGGTCCATCGCCTGGTTGACGGTATCCTCCAGGCCGGTCGGCAAGGATTCAAAATCCAGCTTCCCCGCCTCGATCTTGGAGAAGTCCAGGATCTCGTTGATCAGATTGAGCAGGCTTTTGGCGCTGGTGTCGACCGTATCGACGTAATGGACCTGCTCCTCGTCGAGCTGACCATCCTTCAGTAGGCTGGTGAATCCAAGAATCGCATTCATCGGAGTGCGAAGTTCATGGCTCATCATCGCAAAGAACTCGCTCTTGGCACGGTTCGCCGCCTGCGCCTGCTCGGCGAGCTGGTTGGCTCGATCCACCATCAACTCCAACTCGCGATTGCTGCGGTTCAGCTCGGCATTCATCGAGTTCAACTCGGTATTGGCTTCGTGCAGCTCCTCATTGACGCGGTTGAGCTGTTGATTGGCCTCGTCAGTCGTGCGCTGAGCCTCCACCAAAGCGCGACGCTGCTCCTGATCCCGGGTTCGCGCCACCTCGAGGGTCGACGCCATCTCATTGAAATGCGTGGCCAAACTACCCAGCTCGTCCGAACGACGGATCTCTACCCGCTCCGCAAAGTCCCCGGCAGCGATCTTTCGAGTGCCATCTGCCAATCGGCGGATCGGCCCGGAGAACGTCCGGGCAAAAATCATCGCGAGCAGAACGGCCAGCGAGATGCTCAACAGAGCCCCACGGATCAAGGCGAGAGCTTGAGCTCGGGCGCGCTCGTAAAAGAAGTTGACCGGCCGATCCGCCTGCAGCAAACCCACTACCTTGCCCAGACTATCGCGCACCGGTGCCGCCGCCGAGATCCAGATGCCCTCGCTGTCCTCGTAGACCCCAGTTGCCGCCGGGCTCCCCGCCAGAACCACGTGATGGTGGGGGCGAGCGATATACCGATTTCCCACAAAATATTCTCCATGCGAGTCCTTGTCGGTCATGATCACAAACTCCAACTCGCCCAGGTCGCCAAACCGGTCGGTTGGACGCAGCGTGTAGAGCGGACTGCCCTGGCTGTTCAATTGAACCGACTCCTTGACGCGGACCAGCTGCTGACGCAAAGCCTCAAACTCCTCCGCCCCTTGGATGCTTTTATCCTCCCCACGATGCACCAGCTCGTGCAGGTCGCCATCGAGCAAAGGAGCGGTGGCCCGGACCGCGGCGAGCAACTCTGCCCCTAAAGCCTTCTCCAGAGATGCTTTCTTCGACTGATAAACCATCCAGGACGAGACACCTACGGAGATGGCGACCAGGATCGACGCAAAAAGAATCAGTCTTATGGCAAAGCTAACGCGCATGTAACAGCCGTGCGCGCCTTGGCGGCACCCGCACAGCCACCAGGCTGATCGGCTAGACGCTCTGAAACTGAAGGACCCTTACGAGGTAGGCGCGGCCGGGCTATTGGGTGGGGGGCGGAGACTGACGGCGAAGGTCCTCGATCCAGGCAATCAGCTCGGCGGGCTTGGTCTGTTGGACTCCGGCCTGGCGTCCGAGTACTTTTCCCTGCGGCGCCAGCAGGATGAGGGTGGGAAATCCTTCCACGGTGTATTCCGCCTGCAGCGCTTCATTGGCCTTTTTCTGAGGCTCGGGCAGGCTGGTCCAGCGAGGAAAATCGACCTCCAGCAAAACCAGGTTCGACGCAGCATAATCCGCGAACTCCCGGGTTTCCAACAGGTAGCGCTTGAGATTCTTGCAGGGCTGGCACCAGTCAGAGCCGGTGAAGTCCATGAGCAATAGCTTCTGCTCCCGCACCGCCAGCGTCTGCGCCTTGGCAAAGTCGGTGATCCAAGGAAGCTGGGCCGGCTCCGGCGCGCAGCCAACCGCCAGCAGGACGGCCACTAGCCCTAGTAAGGCCACGCGCGCCATCAGGCCAGGCTCCTCTCCTGCACGGGCTTTTTATGAAGGTCGTAAACCACCTTTCCACCCACGATGGTGAAGAGAGCCATACCGCGCAGCGGCCATTCGTAGAACGGATTGTTCGTGGATTTGCTGAAGGTTTCCGAGCGGCGAAAAACCCAGGATCGATCGGGGTCGAAAACAGTGATGTCCGCATCGGCACCTTCCGCCAAGGTGCCTTTGTTCAGGCGCAGAATCCGGGCCGGGGCTTGGGTGTAGCGTTGGATGACATCGCTTAGCTTCATCCGTCCCGCATGATACAACTGCATCAGCGACAGGGCGAATTCGTTCTCCAGACCCGTGATTCCGAACGGTGCATAGTCGAATTCCACTTCTTTCTCGTAGTCGCAGTGTGGCGCATGATCGCTGCACAAGACCTCCAGCGTTCCATCCGCCACCCCCGCCAAGATCGCTTCGCGGTCTTTGCCAGAGCGCAGCGGAGGATTCATCTTGAAGGAGGTGTGGTACACCGGCCAACTCGGCCGCGCCGAATCGGCGGGATCAAAACCCCACACCCCTTGGCCATCCTTCTTCCAAAATTCTTCGCTCCCCGCGATGGCCGCGTCCGTCAGTGTAAAATGGTGAGGGCAGGCCTCGCCGCTAACGGTCAAACCTCGTTGCTTAGCTTCCCGAATCAGCTGCACGCTCGCAGCGGAACTGATATGCTGGCAATGGATGTGCCCACCCGTCAACTCAGCCAGCAGGATGTTCCGTGCGACGATCATGTCTTCGCCGGCAGCGGGCCAACCCCGCAACCCCAGCGAGGTGCTCCAGTAGCCCTCATGCATCACCCCGTCGCTCACCAAGTTGTAGTCCTGACAGTGATCAAAAATAGGAAGATCGAACATCCGTGCATATTCCAAGGCCCGCCGCATCAGATCGTTGTTCTGAACACAGTGCCCATCATCCGTAATGGCCACGACCCCGGCAGCTTTGAGGGATCCGATCGGGGCCAATTCCTCCCCCGCGATCCCTTTGGTGATGGCTCCCGTGACATACAGGTTGACGCAGCTCTCGCGTTCCGACTTGGACCGGATCAGAGCCACGGTGCCGGCATTATCGATCGAAGGGGAAGTGTTTGGCATGGCGACGACCGACGTAAAGCCACCCCGGGCGGCGGCGGCCGTCCCGGTGGCGATCGTCTCCTTGGCCGACTGACCAGGCTCGCGCAGGTGGACATGCAGATCGATCAACCCTGGGCAAACCACCTTACCGGCGACGTCTATTCGAGGGGTATTGGCGGGGATTCCGGCGTCAATCCCCTTGCCGACGCGGGCGATCCTGCCTTCCAGCACGAGCACGTCGGCGGTGGCATCCAAGCCGCGAGAAGGGTCGATTACACGCCCTCCGGTGAGGAGCAAAGAATTCATCGGCGGAAACCCTACACAGGAGTGTGTTGACAACGCAAGCGAGCTGGCTACATTAGCAACACCTTTGGGCGGGCGTAGCTCAATGGTAGAGCTCCAGTCTTCCAAACTGGCTACGAGGGTTCGATTCCCTTCGCCCGCTCCATCTTCAAATTTCCCTCCTTTTAGGCTGTTCGTTTTTGACTTGTTCTTGGAGTGCCGCAGCCCTCTCCCGGTTCCCCTGCTCACGAACGCCTGCCCCGATGAGGGCCTCTCGAGGTCGATTACCATGCCGCGCTCCTCGCCGCGGCTCCTTCACCCCGCGAAACGCTGGGCCCTCATGGGCTCAACGGAGTTTCGCCCTACCGTGGTGACGCTTCTCCTAGAAGCCTCCCCCAGAAATAGTCCCCCCTTTCCCCGGCCGACCACACGACACTTGCGTTTTCCAACACATGGGTCTAAGCCTTCGTTCCATGAACCCTCGCCTCCAGAATGCCCAATGGGCCATCGCTTTCACCTACCTCTTATGAAACGACGTGAGCTTCTGAAAACCGGCGGTCTGGGCGGGGCCGCGCTGGCCCTGGGCTTGCTCGGAAACCGCGCTCCGGCGCAGACTCCGCCTTCACCACCGGCGGCCGCCAAGTCGCTGTCCCCGCTCAAGATCACCAAGGTCCGAACGATCCTGACAGCGCCCGCGAACCGAATACGTCTCGCCGTGGTGAAGGTCGAGACCAGCGAGCCAGGTCTCTACGGACTTGGGTGCGCCACCTTCAACCAGCGAATACTCACGGTGAAAACGGCGGTGGACGAATACCTCGACGGCTTCTGCCGCGGGCGCGACGCCGACAACATCGAGGATCTGTGGCAGAGTATCTACACCAGTTCCTATTGGCGGAACGGCCCGGTGCTCAACAATGCCTTGAGCGGTGTAGATCAGGCCCTGTGGGACATCAAAGGCAAACGCGCTGGCATGCCCGTCTACCAACTCCTGGGCGGCAAAGCGCGATTCGCGGTCGATACCTACAGCCATGCCTCCGGCCGAGATCTGAAGGAGCTGGAGGACAGTGTCGCCAACAAGATCGCCCAAGGGTTCCGTCACATCCGCATCCAAATGGGCGGCTACGGATCGCCCCACCTCTCCCACAAACCTGACTTCAAGGAAGCCGGCTTCGGGCATCCGGACGACACCCACATGGATTCCTGGCCCTATCTCAAGATCACTCGGAAGATGTTCGAGCACATCAGGAACAAGTTCGGGGAGGACATCGAGTTGCTGCATGACATGCATGAGCGTGTCGAGCCCATCGAGGCGGTCAAGCTGTGCAAGGATCTCGAACAGTATCGTCCCTTCTTTATCGAGGATCCGTTCGCACCTGAAGCCAACGGGTGGTTCAAGACCTTGAGAAACCATACTTCCGTCCCGATCGCCATGGGCGAGCTCTTTAATAGCCCGCACGAGTGGGTGGATCTCATCACGGAGCGCCTCATCGATTTCATCCGCGTCCACATCTCCCAAATCGGCGGCCTGACACCCGCCCGCAAGCTCGCCGCCCTCGCCGAGTGGTTCCAGGTCCGCACCGCTTGGCACGGACCGGGCGACGTATCCCCCGTCGGCCACGCCGCCAATGCCCACCTGGATCTGGCGATCCGCAACTTCGGCATTCAGGAAGCCGTGGACTTTAGTCCGGCCCTGCGCGAGGTGTTTCCCGGAGCGCCCACCATGAAAAATGGATACATGCATGTCAACGAAGCTCCCGGCTGGGGGGTGGACCTGAATGAGGAATTCGCGAAGAAGTATCCGCTTCCCGAGAACCCCGGAAACTGGTTGCCCGTGCGACGCCGCGATGGTTCCCCGGTCCGACCCTAGCGGCACCGAGGTTTAAACCGCGATGGACGCAAAGGACGCCATGAGGAACTGGAGAATGGATGAATGCCGACTGCTTTCTTAAGACACAAACGTAGCAGCATCAACCTACGAATCTCAAGAAGTCGCTTGGTACCGTTCTCAACTTACCTGCTAATGGAGTCAAGCAAGGTTGGGAGCGGACGATGCAAACATCAACGGATGGCGGGTGTGTTAACTAGTATACGCAATAGTGCCCGTGGGGTGTTTTACCTCTTAGGGACTCTGATGTTCCTTTCGCTAGGTTGTCGTAGTGACTCCCGCCGTCTCAAACCGACGTCGGCGGACTCAACGTCGGTCGGCGCACAAATCACGTTCGCACTTAGCTTACTGGAGTCTGCCGTGTGCGCGGAGGAGCAGGCTCGCGCCGCAGCATCCTTGATGCTGCTCGTGAGAGGGCCCCAAGGCGATCGTTCGTATACGATTCGAGCTATTCCGTTCGCCGCAGACTGGTCGATTTTTCCGTGGCGCCGTATCTCCAGTTTGGATGAACTGTCGGAAGTCAAACGGCTTGCCGTTTCAGTCCAACAATCTAACACCGGTGTTGGCGCCGCTATTCTCATAGAAGTGTTTTCTCCGAAAACGACAATGATTCTCCGACATAGCGATATGCTTGGATTCTACTCTCCTGAATGAGCGCACTGGAGATCTCATCATTCAAGAAGCCTCCCTCATCTCTTTGAGTTGCGCGCTTCACCGCAAGAATCGGGTGTGCGGGAGGGAAGATCGATGGCAGTCTTCTCGCGTGAATGACTACGAACGTATCGCACGAGTGATCGTGTATCTGGATCAGCACTACGACGAACATCCAGACCTCACTACCTTGGCGCGATCAGCCGGATTAAGTCCGTTCCATTTTCATCGGCTCTTTTCCGCTTGGGCCGGCGTGAGCCCGAAAGATTTTCTCCAATGCCTCACGCTGAACCATGCGAAAGACCTGCTCCGCCGGGGCGAGAGCGTCTTGGGGACGGCGGTGGGGGTCGGACTTTCCGGTCCCGGCAGACTGCATGACTTGTGTGTCAGCCTCGACGCCGCATCGCCAGGGGAGATCAAATCGCGCGGAGCGGGCTTCGAGGTGCGATTCGGGTTTGCAGCAACCCCCTTCGGCCAATGGCTGGCGGCCGAAAATGAACGCGGTGTTTGCCACCTTGCGTTTGTGGAGAAAAGCGGCCGTGCTGCCGCCTTAACGGCGCTGCGCGACGACTGGTCCGAATCACGGCTGATTCGGGACGACACGGTCGCCGCACGACTGGCTTCGACGGTGTTTAATGCTTCGAATCCAACTAAACCTCGAAGAGCGTTGCGCGCCTTTGTTCGAGGAACGGCTTTTCAGCTGCGAGTGTGGCGAGCCTTGATCCAGATTCCTCCCGGCGCTCTGGTGAGCTACGGACAACTGGCCGCCGCCGTCGGAGCACCCAGGGGCGCCCGTGCTGTCGGCACCGCGGCGAGCCGAAATCCCCTGGCCTTCTTGATTCCGTGCCACCGCGTCATCCGCGACACCGGAGTTGTTGGTCAATACCGCTGGGGCGAAACGCGCAAACGTGCCATCATCGGATGGGAGTCCAGTGCGCTTTCCCCCACGCCGCTGCCCTCCGTGTGAAAAACAGGCCCAGAAGTATCGTTGTCAACGTCGCGGCGGTCTGTTAGACACCTGCCGCCATGATCCCACCCGAAAACTGGGCCAAAGACATTCACAGTGAAGAGTTTCTTCATGAGCTGATGCGCCGCCAGCTGCGGCTGTCCATCAGCTGTGCCGCCACCTTCCTGATCGCGCTCTTGTGCCTCCCCCTCCTGAACTATTTCAAACCTGACTGGATGTCTATCCAAGTCGGCGGCTTCACCCTGACCTGGCTGATCCTGGGGGTGCTATTTTTCCCGTTCGTCTGGGCCATCTCCTACTACTTCATTCGTCGCTCGATCGCGCTCGAGGAATCTGAAGTTCGCGAGGCCAAGAGTCAAAGTGGCAAAACTACCCAAGGGTAGAAGCTCAAGCCGCACGCGCCACCCTCCACTCAACGTTCATACCCTCTCATCACATGCTCGATCCCTGGATCCTCGGTTTTAGTCTCATCACGGTGCTCGCGACCATCTTCATGGGCTTCTGGTCCGCCCGTAAGTCCAAAACGGCCTCCGATTTCTTCGTTGCAGGTCGCTCAGTGTCGGTGGGATGGAACGCGTCCGCCATCTCGGGTGAATACCTGAGCGCCGCCTCATTCATGGGAGTCGCCGGCATGGTCATGAGTTCCGGCTATGACGCGCTCTGGTACCCGGTTTGCTATGCGTGCGGCTACCTCTTCCTCCTCCTGTTTATCGCCGGTCCCCTGCGCCGATTCGGTGCCTACACCATTCCTGACTTCGCGGAGGGTCGCTACGACTCCCCGTTGTTCCGAAAAATTGCCGTCGTGTTCGTGCTGTTCATCGGTTTCTTCTACACCATGCCCCAAATGAAGGGCGCCGGCACGACGCTGGCCTATATCTTTAAGGATATCCAGATCGGCGGGCAGCAGGGGCTTCCGTATTGGGTGGGGGTGGTGCTGGTGGGGGCGGTGATCACCCTGAATGTGGCGCTGGGTGGAATGAAGGGAATCACCCTGGTTCAGGCCTTCCAATACTGGGCCAAGATGTTCGCCATCTCGCTGCCCATCTTTGTGCTGCTCTCGGTCTACGGCGGTTACGGAACCCACCTCGCTGGCAACGGCCCCGTCGAGTCGCGTCCCGCTACCGTGGCACGGGCGGAGTTGCCCGCGAAAGCGCCCGCCGATGCCACGTGGCTGGCACCCTTTGGGCCGCTCACCACCAAGGCAGCCAAAGCCGCCGCCGCCGCGTTGCCCGCCGATCAACAGAAGCGTTATTTGGACGAGCACGAACGTCCGTTCTCCTTGCTGTACACCTACTCTCTCATCATCGCGTTGGTGTGTGGCACCGCCGGATTGCCACACATCCTCGTTCGCTTTTATACCAACCCTGATGGCGTCGCCGCGAAGCGAACCACCATGTGGGTCATGATCCTGATCGGGATATTCTATGTTTTCCCTCCAGTCTTCGGCGTGATCGGACGCAATCTCATGCCTCGGCTCTACTCAGGCATCGGCGTCAGCGGCACCGACGGAATCGTCCTGAAGCTGCCAACGCTGCTGCGGGAGAAGTATGGCGTGCTGGGATCCATTCTCAGCGGAGTAACGTGCGCCGGTGCCTTCGCCGCCTTCATGAGCACGTTCAGCGGCCTGCTGGTTTCGATGACCGGAGCCGTGGCCCATGATGTCTATGGCCGAATTCTGCGACCGAACAGCACGCCTGCTCAGCGAATGGCCATGTTCAAGGTCTCTGCGGTGGTGGTCGGCGCCGTTGCGATCTTCCTCGGCACCCTGGTGGAGAACTTCGAGATCAACTTCATGGTGGGGCAGGCATTCGCCATCGCCGCCGCGAGCTACTTCCCGCTCTTGTTCATGAGCGTGTGGTGGCGCGGGATGACCATGAAGGGGGCGGCGACCGGCATGCTCACCGGCGGATTGCTGGCGCTCGTCGGCATCTCGCTCACCAGCTGGACCACGTTCATCACGGCCCAGGGCGCCAAGTTCAAGGCGCTGAACATGGCCGAGCCCGGTTGGTTCCAGGCGCTCAAAGGTGTCTCACTGACCGACTTCTGGGCCGCGCATCCCTTGATGCGCATCCTGTGCGAACAGCCCGCCATTTGGGCGGTCCCGCTGGCCATGATCCTCATGGTCGTCGTCAGCAAGTTGACGAAGAAGGATATCCCTTCCGATGCCCGCATGAAAATGCTGGTGCTCCATGCACCGGAACAACTGGGCCTCAAGCAAGAATACATTCAGGATCATCATGCCGCTCATTAACACCAGGCTCCCTCAGTCTCGACGCGCTTACGCCTACGCCTACGGGTTACTGCTCGTCGCCACCACCGGAGCTGCCCTGCTGTCGGCCCCCCTGCCCGCGATGGCAACCTCGCCCGTCCGCACAAGCGGAGCAGTCGCCAGCTTTCCGGCACCACTGGAGGCGGCTCGGGAGGATTGGCTGCTGCAGACCCGGCCCACCCGCTCCAGCGCAACCTCCGATGCCTCCGGAAAGATCTGGGTGCTGGACAACGGCCTGGTGCGCCGGGTTTTCCGCACTTCCCCCAACGCCACCACCACGGGACTCGACGATCTGCGCACCGGACAGGGTCTGCTGCGGAGTGTGCGTCCCGACACCGAGCTCGTGTTGAACGGCAAGCGCTACCCGGTTGGCGGCCTCTCGGGCCAGCCCAATCATGCCTACTTGACCGAAGCCTGGCTCAACTCGCTTACGAACATACCGGGAGCGTTTCAGTGGGAACGGACCGAGATGGGCGAGCCGTCCGCTCCACTCGTCTGGAAGAAGAAGCGTCCGGCGGCACCTCAGGAATGGCCTCCACGCGGCAAGGCTCTTCGCTTCTCCTACCGTGGAACCGATGAGCTGACCAAGGAACTCATCGTCACCGTGCATCACGAGATCTACGACGGGATTCCGGTCTTGGGTAAATACCTCACGATTGAGAATACGTCCAAACGGCCCGTGACGATCGACCGTTTATCCAATGAGATCCTGGCGCTGGTTGAGACGGAATCGGCGGTCGACACCCGAGAGCGCCACCAATGGCTGCCGGGTCCGCTGGATGTGCTCAGCGACTACATGTTCAAGGGCATGGATCCGGTGACCGCCAATCGCGTCGCCTCCTGGGAAAAGGATCCCGCCTACACCACTCAGGTCAGCTACGAGCTTCAGACCCCGTGCCTGCTGGTCTGCCAGCCGCCCGTCGGACCCGGAGTCACTCTCCAGCCCGGAGAGCGGTTCACGGGCTTCAGGACGTATCTGGTGATTTACGACTCCACCGAACGGGAGCGACGCAGTCTAACGCTTCGGCGCGCCTGGCGCACGCTGGCTCCTTGGACCACGGAAAATCCGATCATGATGCACGTCGCCAGCTCGAAGACGGAAATCTTTCGTCGGGCGGTCGACCAATGTGCGGAGGTCGGGTTCGAGATGATTATCTACACGTTCGGCAGCGGGCTCAACATGGAGAACCAGGACCCCGCCTACCTGGCTAGGATCAAGGCCGATGTCGATTACGCGCACAGCCGTGGCCTCCAAGTCGGCGCCTACTCTCTGTTCAGCAGCCGGCGGATTAGCGAAGAACATGACGTCATCAACCCGGCCACCGGGAAACCTGGGGGTGCCATCTTTGGTAACGCGCCGTGTCTCGCGAGCCGATGGGGTCTGGATTACCTGTCCAAGGTGACAAACTTTCTGGCACAAACGGGGCTCGACCTTCTGGAACATGATGGCCCCTACCCGGGCGATGTGTGCGCCTCGACCACCCATCCGGGTCATCACGCCGCAGCCGACTCGCAATGGGCTCAATGGACGCTAAGCAAACAGCTTTACTCCTGGTGCCGCGAGCAAGGCATTTACGTCAACCAGCCTGACTGTTACTTCCTGGCCGGCGGGAACAAGACCGGAATGGGATACCGCGAAGTCAACTGGTCGTTGCCGCGCGCTCAGCAGCTCATTCACGCGCGCCAGAACATCTTCGATGGCACCTGGAACAAGGGCAGTAGCATGGGATGGATGTTCGTCCCGCTCACGGAGTACCATGGAGGCGGTCCCGCCGCGACGATTGAACCGCTCAAAGACCATTTGAAGGATTACGAACTGCACTTCGTGAACACGCTGGGAGCCGGCGTGCAAGCGTGCTTCCGCGGCCCGCGGCTCTACGACACCGACGAAACCAAGGCCGTCGTGGCGCGCTGGGTCTCTTGGTATAAGCAGTATCGCGATATTCTGGAGTCCGACCTCATCCACGCCCGCCGAGCCAATGGGCGCGATCTGGACTTCTACTTGCACGTGAACCCCGGCCTGGATCGCAAGGCCATGGTTGTTCTGTTCAACCCGAGAACCGAAGTAGTGAGTCAGAACCTCCGCCTCCCGCTGTATTATACGGGACTCACGCGAACCGCCACTGCCCGTCGCGAGGCGGGCAAAGGTCAGCGGCTCCAGTTGGACCGACAAGGCACCGCCGACCTCCAGGTCCAAGTTCCTGCGGAAGGCGTGACTTGGTACCTGATCGAGTAGCGCCCAAGTCCCAGCCCAAATCCAGAAACCATGCACTGCCCGTGGACATCCGTTTCACGCTCCTTCTCGAGCTTTTGCCTCCTGGCACTACTCGCCTGCTCAGGCTCGCCAAGACTCGAGAGCAAAGAGTGGTTTGTGGCGCCAGAGGGCAATGACCTGTCGGACGGTTCGAGCCGGCGGCCCTTCCAAACGCTCGAGCGCGCTCGCCGAGCCGCACGGTCTGCACCACTGGAGAACAAGCCGCGGCTGATCACCTTAAAGGCGGGAACCTACCGGTTGGCGAAACCGCTGGTGCTCACCCCGTCGGATTCGGGCACCCCAGACTCGCCGATCGTCTACCGTGCCGCCCGCCGCGGTCAGGTGCGGATCCGTGGGAGCATCGCTCTGCAGCCCTCGTGGACGCCCTACCGTCTCGGAATCTTCCAAACGGTGATCCCGAAGGAGATTTTGGCGGAGGCGGATTTCGATGTGCTCTCCCTGAATGGGCAGGTGCTACCCATGGCCCGCTATCCCAACCTTGATCCTCAGGCAAAATACTACGGTGGAACCGCCGCGGACGCCATCAGCCCCGAACGGGTCCGCCGCTGGGAGCATCCAACGGATGTTTTTGTTCACGGGCTCCATCGACACGAGTGGGGGGACTTTCATTACCGGATTCTGGGCGTCAACCCTCAAGGCGTGCCGCAGTTGGAAGGCGGATGGCAGAATAATCGTCGAATGGGCCTGCATCCGCAGCACCGCTTCGTCGAGAATGCTTTCGAGGAACTGGATGCACCTGGCGAGTGGTTTTTCAACCCCCGCACGTCGACGCTTTACCTCTATCCGCCCGCTGGCATCGACCTAAAAACCGCCGTCCTGGAAACGACCACCACGGAGAGTCTCATCGAGATCCGCGGAACGATCGAGCAACCGGTCCGACACGTGCGATTCGAAGGGCTGCACTTCAGCCTCACGAGGCGTGCCTTCATGAAAAATAAGGAGCCGCTGCTGCGTAGCGATTGGACCACTTATCGGGGTGGGATGATCTACCTGAGCGGGGCGGAGGACTGCAGGATCACTCAATGCGACCTCACCCTGGCCGGAGGCAACGCGATATACCTCGACGGCTACAATCGCCGGGTGGAGGTCTCCCGCTGCTTGATCTCCGATTCCGGCGCGAGTGCCGTGTCCTTGGTCGGAAATCCGCGTGCAGTGCGTTCTCCCAGCTTTGAATACGGTGAGTTCGTGCCTTTGGAAAAAATGGATCTGACGCCAGGTCCCCAGTCGCCCCATTATCCGGCGGACTGCCTGGTTCAGGACTGTCTCATCCGCCGTGCCGGTCGCATCGAAAAACAGAGCGCGGGGGTTCAAGTCGCCATCAGCGAGCGAATTACCATTCGGCACAACACCATTCATGACCTGCCGCGGGCCGGGATCAATCTGGGAGATGGCTGCTGGGGCGGCCACCTGATCGAAGGCAATGACGTCTTCGACACGGTCAAAGAAACGGGAGATCACGGAAGCTTCAATTCCTGGGGGCGGGAACGCTACTGGCTGCCCGATATCGAAAAGGTGAACCGACGCATGCGCGAGCACCCCGAACTCCATCCCCTGCTCGATGCCCGCGCCTTGACCACGATTCAGCACAATCGCTGGCGATGCGACCATGGCTGGGATATCGACCTGGATGACGGATCCAGCCACTTCCTGATCCGCAACAACGTCTGCCTTAACGGTGGGTTAAAGCTGCGCGAAGGCTACCACCGCACGGTGGAGAACAATGTCATGATCAATAACACGTTTCACCCACACGTGTGGTTTCAAGCGAGCGGGGACGTCTTTCGTCATAACATCGTGATGACTTGGTATGCCCCCATCGGCATGCCAAAAACCTGGGGACGCGAGGTGGATCGCAATCTTCTGCCGGATGCGCAGAGTCTGCTTCGAGCCCAAGAGCTCGGGTTGGACAAAAACTCAGTCGCGGGAGATCCGCAGTTCCGAGCCCCCGCTCGAGGCGACTACCGCGTCACCCGCAACTCCCCTGCTCTGAAGGTAGGCTTCCGAAACTTCCGCATGGACCAATTTGGCACCCGCGATAGGCGCTCGCGAGGACTGGCAGCGACACCGCTGATTCCATCGCTCAAGCCAATCCAAAAGAGCTCGGTAGCAACCCCTACCCTGGATTGGCTCGGCGCTCCGGCAAAAGGAGTTCGCGGGATGGGCGAAGTCTCGGCCTCAGGACTCCCCGGGGAGACTGGCGTGACGCTGCTAACGGTTCCGGCGTCCTGCGCCGCCGCACGGCATGGACTGCTTTCCCGAGATGTTATTCTGAGCCTCAACGACATTCCGTTGAATGCCGCTGATGAGCTGATCAAGCACTACGACGCCGCGAAGCCGGGAACTCAAATAGTCCTCCGAGCCTTCCGAAATCAGGAAGTTGTCACGATCCGGTTTTCCAAGCCCACCCTCCCATGATGAGCAGCTTATCATTGAAAATTTCAACTCGAATGGCTTCGGTTACGGTGTCTCTGATCACCAGCCTGGCCTGCGCGGCCGCGGCTCGCGACCTGACGGTGGGAGCCGCCAAGTCCGATATTACCCCCTCCACCAACGTTTTAAATTGGGTCGGACACAAACCCTATCCAGGGGTATTGGATCCCGTCTACGTCCGATCGATGGTGATCTCCGACGGAGTCTCGCGTGTCGCTCTGGTTGCTTGGGATCTCACGGATACACGCGAGGGTTTCGTAGCCCGTGTTCGGCGTGAAATTTCCGCCGCCACTCAGATTCCTTCCGAGTGCATTCTCATTAACGCTTCGCACACCCACTCCGCACCCTGGGTTCCCGCCGAGGGCGACCCCCTGCTCGAAGCGGAGCGTCGCACCCTGCTGCCGGTGCAAAACGGACCGGGCTATCGAGACTGGGCCGACCGCCTCATCCGCCGAACCGTGGAAACCGTCCGCCAGGCGGACAGCCGGCGTCAACCGGTGTCTCTAGCCATCGCACGCGCCTGGGCTGGTGATGTCGTCTTCAATCGACGCCCTGTCCGGGAGGATGGGAAAGTCGAAACCACGTACGAACCCGCGACTCCCTACTCCCTTCCGAAGGGCCAGCGCTTCGGCCCCATGGATCCCACCCTGAGCCTGGTTGGGTTCCTCAACGCTCAAGGAGGGGCGGTCGCAACGCTGTTCAGCCTGGCGTGCCATCCCGTGTCCATCTACCCGCACGACTCACGGGTGTCGGCTGACTGGCCCGGGCCGGTCTCCCAACGCTTGAGCGAAACCCTCGGAGGCGAGGCGGCTTTCCTCCAAGGGTGCGCGGGCGACATCGTCCCCATCCGCCGAAATCTGCCATCTCGCGATCGCATGGCAGAGTTGATCGGCGACCGGGCACTCGCCGCCTGGACGAACCGATCCCTGCTTCCCGCCACCGGCCCGCTCCGCTCTAAGACCGCTCGAATCACCCTCCCGCTCACTGCCAAAGCCCGCCAGGATCTGGGCCGAGCCACCTTGGACACCGAGGTCCAGGTCATCACCTTGGGAAGTTTGGCGTTCGTGGGGCTACCGGGCGAACCTCTCACGGCTATCTCGCTGGAGATCCAGCGAAGGTCGCCCTTTCCCCACACGGTGGTGCTGGGCTATTCGAATGGCGGGGGAGTTCAATACGTGGGAGCGGCTGGAGACAAGCCCAAGGGTGGTTACGAAATGACGGAGGCTGGCTCGGGCGAGGATCGGTGTGGTCAGATTCTGATCGATACCGTGACGCAATTACTTCAAGCGATCCGCGTCGACGACGTCCTGGAGGAAACCGCCGCCAAGGACCTTCATGTGTATCTGTTGGCGGGCCAAAGCAACATGGCCGGGCGTGGTCCAGTCGAACCGCCCGACCAGGTGCCGCATCCACGGGTGTTGACGCTGGGAACCAACGGCCTCTGGCGGCTGGCCCTGGACCCTTTGCACCAGGACCGCGCCAATGCCGGTGTCGGGCTGGGATCGTCGTTCGGTCGAACCCTGGCCGACTCCAACCCGCGCATCGTCATTGGACTGGTGCCAGTGGCCGTCGGAGGAAGCCCACTGTCCCGTTGGGTCAAAGGAGGCGATCTCCACCGCCAGTCGGTCGATCAGGCTCGGGTGGCGATGAGCAAGGGAACCTTGAAGGGCATTTTGTGGCATCAAGGAGAGAACGACAGCGATGGAGCGGTGAACGCCGAAAGCTATGCGGCTCGGCTGGCTCAAATGATTCAAGACATTCGCACGGAGCTCGGGGTTCCCGACCTGCCCTTCGTCGCCGGAAAGCTGGGACAGTTCCTCATCACCGACCCGCGCAGCGACACCCCGCTGGCCGGCACCATCAACGCGCAGCTCCAATCCTTGGTGGGCCGGGTTCCCGGCTTCAAGCTAGTCGAATCTGAACACCTGACCGCCATGCCGGATCGAATCCATTTCGACACGCCCTCCCTACGTGAATTCGGACGGCGCTACGCGGAGGCGTTCAATGCCGACAATCGGCCCTGACGAGACGAACACGTTGCTGCGGGCGGAAGGATAGAAAGGTAATGCATGCACAGCGGACTCGGCGTGCTTACGCCGGGCTTTCAGCCCTTCTTGGGAGGGGAGGCGTTTGCCTGGGGTTATCACCCCAGGTGCCCTCACCTCACACACGCTCAGGGCTGAAAGCCCGTACCATCCAGGGGCGTTACCCGCTGAATTCACCATCAATCTCATCCAGTCCAAATCCCTCTCGAAACCTCGGGTGTGATCAGAAGTGGGTGAGATTGGAGGGAGATCCCAGCTCCGCTGGGGGGACTAAAGCGGCAGAGGGCTCTAAGCATTACCCACGAGTTCCTCGACCAAATATCAAAATCCCTTTGGGATCGGGGTCGAAGATCTTCTGAACTTGTGTATAATGCTTAGAGAGGGCTGCGGCACTCCATAGGTATTACATCCGTCGCGAAAACCTCGCACCCAGAACGATCAGCCCCAGTGCCATACCGGTGAACGTCACCGGCCTGGTTACCACCAAGCTCTCCGTAACCGCAAACCCACTTTTTCCCCTTGCCCGCGTTTGCTGAACCTGGAAGCGTCGTTCCATCTCCATGGCTAAATCATCCAGACGCCAATTCCTCAAAAACGCCGGTGTGGGAGCTGCAGGTCTACCCCTCGTCGGTCTTGTTCAATCCGCCGCTGCAGGAGCCAGCGCTTCGTCCACTGCACCGGGCGCAACAGCGATTCCAACCCATCGCGCCCTGGACGTTCCCGGGGTTCATGCGTATGCCATGGAACACAGTGTTGCGGCCGGTGATACGCTGCGCCTCTGCGTCAGCTCCAGCGTTCCCTACGACCTGACCCTCTGCCGCCTAGGGCTGGAGGTCGACAATCCGTCCTCCGATCTAGTCCTCGCCGACTTCCCTGCCCAGCCTGCGATTCCGCAACCGATCCACCCCGGATCCTACGTTCACATTCCCAAATCGATTCGGGGATCGCTCACCGCTTTCTCCATCGAGTGCTGGGTCCGCCCCTGGGCACTCGAACGCCTGCAAGGCGTCGTCAGCCAAGAGGACAAGGACTCTTACGAAGGTTTTGCCCTCGGCCTGGGAGAAAAAGGGTATGTCGGGTTTTATTTGGGTGACGGAGTGTCGCCGGACGAGAAAGTGGTTCATCGCACCGGCCCGGGGGTCGTCGTTCGCAACCGCTGGCACCACGTCGCCGCGGTTTGGGACGGAACGGAAAAGCGTGTGTATGTCGATGGAGAACAGGTGGGAGCGTGGCCGTTTGAGGGCCGCCTCGCGCCGGGCAAACACCCCTTGCGTCTGGGAGCGATGTCCCAAGCAGGCGCGGCCCTGCACTTCCTGGACGGAGATATCGCGATGCCCGCCATTTACGATCGTAGCTTAACGCTGCAGGACATCCGCGCACGGGTGACGGCCAAGGCCCTCGTTTTGCCGCCGAGCCGCCACCTTTTGGCATGCTGGCCTCTGGAGGAGGAGCGCGGTGACACCGTGGCCGATGCCTCACGACACCACCGCCATGGCCGAATCATCAATCATGGAACCTGGATGATCGGAGGTCCTTCCTTTCGCGCGGCGGTGCCCCGCTTCGGCGACTACAACCCGTCCAAAGATCCGGAACGAGGTCACGGTCTGAGGCTGGCCGCCGATGATCTTTACGATTGTCGTTGGAAGGTCACCCACCAGTGGAAGGTTCCGTCCGGTGCTCGCTCCGGGATTTATGTTGCTAGAATGCGGTATCAGCTGGACGGCAAGACTCGCCTGCACCACTGCACCTTTTTGGTTCGCCGCGCCCCGCGCCGCCGCAAGGCTCCCCTGCTCTTCGTCTGCGCGACGAACACCTGGCGGGCTTACAGTGGAACACCCTTCGCCATCCCGCCCTCGGAACTGAAGCAGGTCTGGGGCACCGACGGGTTAGGCCCGGATCGGGGTCTGCCCTCCTACTGCCTGTACCGGCCCCATGCGGCCGGTCAAGGCACCTATCAGCTGGGCCTACACATGCCTTGGCCTGCTGCTGGACCGTATGTGCTCTATGGAGGCGCCACGGACTATAGCCACCTGATGCGAGCGGATCGGTTCTCCCAAATCTGGCTGGAGCAGCAGGGTTACGCCTACGATCTCGTCAGCGATGTGGATTTGCACCGCGATCCCTCTCTCTTGCGTGGCTACAAGGCAGTCATGGTCGTGGGGCACAATGAATATTGGTCGCTTCCCATGTACCGCTCCATGGAGAGCTATCTCCGGACAGGTGGGAACCTGGCCGTGCTGAGCGGGAACACTCTGGGATGGCGGGTCAGCTTCAATGAAGACTGCACCATTATGGAAAGCCGGAAGGTGGACTGCCCGGGAGATCAGGTCCCCGCGTCACGTCGGGGAGAGGCGTGGCATAGTCACGACGGGCTGCGGGGTGGTCCCGCGCGCGAATGTGGAATGCCGGGGATCCAGCTGATCGGACTCGATATCATCGGGTGGAATAACCAGTCCAACCCCAAAAATTTTGGGCCCTATCGCGTCGAACGCGCGGATCACTTTCTATTCAACCACCCGGAGCCAAGCGGCCTCCGGATAGGGGACGCCTTCGCCTGGGCGGGACCGGGAAAACTACCGATGGCGAACGGGCACGAAGTGGATATTCGTCCCTCCACCTTCGCCGCCTTGCAGGTAGAAGCTTCCCCTGAAGGCGGCGTGGTGCCTCAGGATCCCGCCGGAATGCTACGCCTGGCCAACGGTGTTTTACCGTGGGGGGAAGGCGGCCACGCCATGGACTATTTCTTCCGCGGAATCAAACCCAAGACCGATCAAGGCGGGGAGATGATCTACTGGGAGCGAACGGATGGTGGCAAAGTATTCAACGCGGGCGCAATCGGATCCGGTTGGACGCTCCACGCCGATCCAAAATGGGCGGCGGTGATGCGCAACGTGCTGCATCATTTCGGAATTCCGCGTCCCAAGCCCCACGGCTGAGGCTTCAGGCGCCAAAGCATCCCACAGTTCTCCACTCCATTCAGACCCTGGCTGCCCGCGAAAACAGCCACAGCGGATTGGATCGGAGACATTCACCTCGCTAACGATTTCAAGGCCTACGCAAACGGAAATAAGCGGAGGGATCCTGCGGTGCCACGCCCTGAACTTCGTCCGAGAGCGATCGGGTGGGCAGGCCTGGAACCGCTTGCCAAGTCCCATCAGCTCCCAGGTCCATCCGGGTTTCCAACACCCAGTTGGTCGCCGAGATAGGCCAACTGACCTGCCACTCGGGAGGTGCTGGTTGCGACAGCGTGAGAGCCGGCCATGCCACCCACTCGCCGCGAAGTATCCAGGCCGTGTCGTGAGAGAGGTCGCTAGCGGCATCGTACCCCCCAAAATACCAACGTTGCCCTGCGTCAGCGGGGAAAGGCGATACAACGATGCATCGGTTACCGCGGAGGTCGCGATCCGAGGGAGTTGCAGCTCCAAGGTATGGAATATCGGCTGAGGCGTATGTTCCATCCAAATGACGGATGAGGAAATGTGATCCACGATGTCCTGCCTGGAGTGAGGGATCCTCAATCCACACCCCAATCAAATGAATCGGTTCCGCCGTCACCGGATTGGTGGCTAGGGTGAAGCTGTTGTACCCAACCTGGACATGCGCCTGTCGGATCGCTTCACGGCCCCACCGGCGGGCAAAGAAATCCCGAACATCCAACTCCACAGTCGCGGCGTGTTGGTTGGTGGGATCCACGCGCTCGATCAGTCCAGACCACGATCTGGCTAACAGCAGGGATTGGTAGTCGGCACCGTGAGGATCGCGAACCGTCGTCAACCCGCGCACGAGGCGATCCTCCTCCGAAGCCGAGAGCAAAGCGGGCGGTGGGGGCCATCGGTAAACCACCTGCCACGAACTGGAATTGTCTCGCCGAACATAGAGCCCACCGGTCACGGAGCCGTTGGGACTCGCCTGACGGAGGCCACAGGCCGCGTAGAGAAAACCGTTGGCCTCGGCGAACTCCGTGATCGGTCCAACTCCGGACAGCTCAGGCACTGCTGCCCATTGGATACCCCCATCCGCTTGGGGATCCAGCGTTCCCCGGAAGATCTCCCCATTACTCAGCCCGGCGAAAATAAGATGGACCCCGCTCACCCTATCGACATGGGCCCCGAAGCTCATGGTAACGGCCGGGGTCGCGGCCCTGGTCACCTGAGAGTGAATCCATTTGCCCGTCGAATCATCGCGAGTGCGTGCGCTGGCCAATCGGGATCCCGTGTCACCAAGATCCCTCAACCCGGCGAGGAGCAGCTTGGTCGGAGTCTTCAAAGGGCTGCCATTTCCAAGCGTGGTCACTTCGATCTCCTTCAGCACTTCGACTTGCAGATGATCCGCAAAGGAGGCATCCACTTTCCACGGATCATCAGCCGACTCCTTCACCAAGATCTGCGCCCCGGTCCAACCTGGGGGCAACGCATCAATGGGAGGATAAGGCAGGTCCTGACGGGCACCCACTCCGGCAAACAGCCAACCTTGATGGGCGACCAAACTCAAAGTCTCCGTTCCTCCCATCAGCACGCCGTTGGTATCCTTGGCACCAGGAGTCCAACTGGACTGAAACGCAAGGCTAGAAAAACCATCAGGGGTACCGACGTGATCCGGCCGGACCAATCCGGTTTTGGCAAGCCGAAGCTGGGTCGACTCGTTTGGTCGGGTGACGTTGTAATAGAGAAACACTTCTCGATCCCCGATCAGGGTTCGCGGTTCGTGACGGTGAGCAACCTCACCATTCAAGCTTCCTTCGTCGACACGACGGATGATCGGATGGGCGGGATCCGGGCCCAACCCGAGGACCCAGATGGCTGAATCTCCAGGGTTGTTTGGATCGTTGCTCGTGTACGAGGCGCACGAGAAATAGCTGATGCCATTGAATCCCCTCAGACCTTGGATCGGCTGCATGGAATAGATAAATCTTTGCGTGTTCGTGATCGGCACACTCAATGTGGCCACTCGAGTGAACAATCCCGCCGCGTTGGTGCGAAAATCTCGATAGATGGCGATCGCGCTGTGGTCCACCACCGCCGCATAACAAAGCTCACCGTTCCATTCCGGAGCATGGAATGCCCAAACGTCAGTCTTGTCACCGGCATCGTCCGAAATCATCTGCAACACACCGCTGTCGGTGCGATACCGAGCAATTTGATTGACGGTGCTCGCCGGGAACGTCGGCGCAGCCAATGCGAGATCAGCTCCCCCCGGAAGCCAGTGTCCATTGGGGAGAACCAAACTAGACTGCGGAAGCGGAGCCACACTCGAGGCGGAGGCTTCATCCATCCACGATAACACGAACTGGGCCGGCTGACCTGCTGCGAACACCAGTTGAGACGAGGGGCGGCTGCTATCCTGACTGGCTTGGGGACCAAAGTGTCCCGTAACCCCGCCGTCCGTAAGCCTCTGAACGGACACGGGCTCGACAGCCGTTAGGGCTCTCCAGATCTGAGATCGCCCGCCTTCGCCCACCTTGCTGTAGTAGATGGAAGCTCCGTTGGCCGAGCGTCCCCAATGGGGGCCATCGACGGCATCGAGAATACGAGCTAGCCCGGAATCAACGCGCACATCCTGTCCATGCACCGACCGAAAGAACCCGGTCGCTAAGTCAATGTTTCCTTGCCAAAGAGTTCCGGCAGAATCTTGAAAGGCAACCGAGCCGGATCCTGGGAGGAAGTCAGGATGGTTATAACTCACCTCGGATGTCCCGATGCGAACATCTGTCATCACGAAATCCGGGCGCAAATAGTTCGATTGATTGTAGGCCCAGGCGGGAGTTTGAAGTTGAGCCGCCCAAGCGTCATATTTGGCGATCAAGTCCTGCACCACTTCGGGATGCTCATCCGCCAGGTCGGTCTGCTCGCCCACGTCTTGAGCCAGATTATAGAGCTGCCAGTTCGAAGCTGGCCGAATCCGAAGCAACTTCCAATCACCCGAGCGAATGGCAGCCTCCTCCTCACTCTCGATCCTCCAATACAGGTTCGGATGGGGGTTCCCATTTGTCTGGCCGGACACGAACGGGAGCAAGTTCACCCCGTCCAATCTCCAGGATGGCGAAACCTTCTCGCCGGCCGCGGCCCATGCTGTCGGTAAGATGTCGAGAGTGCTGACCGGTGCGGAATAGACAGTATTGCTAGGCAAGACCCCCGGCCACTGCATCAAGAATGGCACTCGAATTCCTCCCTCGTAAACCTCTGTCTTATATCCACGCAGTGGATCGTTCCTAGATCCATTGAATGGGGTGGGTCCACCGTTATCGCTGGTGAAAAAGATGAGCGTGTTCGTGTCCAGATGGTGTTGGCGCAGGCTGTTCAGCACCGCACCGACGGCATCATCCAAGCCCGAGAGCATCGCGGCCATCACATACCGGTTTGTATCCGGGAAGTCAGACGGCTTGAAGCGCTTCAGCAATGTCTCAGTAGCTTCCAGCGGTTCATGCACGGCATTGAAAGGGAGGTACAGGAAAAAGGGTTCCGCGGCATGACGATCAATGAAATCGACCACCTCGCGCGCAAAGGCGAAGGTGAGGTAGTTGGTCTCGGGCACCGGCGTATCTCCACGGCGGATGGGGTCCCGCTGGGTGGTGGGTATGCCCGGCCGGAGGTAGCCGTGCTCGCCCTCCAAAAACCCAAAAAACTCATCGAACCCTCGCTTGAGAGGGCGATAGGGCGGCAGCGCGCCGAGGTGCGACTTGCCAATCATTCCGGTGGTGTAGCCGATCGTTTTAAACCGCTGACTCATCGGCGTCTCCGTGAACGGGATGCCAAACTTCTCAAAATACTCGAGTTGGGGCCCAGGATTCATGTCGTAGCCAAAGCGTTGCTGGTAGCGTCCGGTCATCAGCCCAGCGCGTGAGGGACTACAAATCGGAGCGGACACATAGCCACTGGTGAACCGAACGCCGTTGCGCGCGATCGAGTCGATGTTAGGAGTTCGGAGGTCAGTGGCTCCCTGCACTCCGATGTCGTGGTAGCCAAGGTCGTCGGCCAGAATCACGATCACATTCGGCCGAGCCTTGGCCAAATGCACCGGTTGAGTCACAAAAACAGAGGTGAGAGCCACCGTCAGAAGCCAGGCACATTTCAACCTCATGGAGAGAGGGTACAACATAAAGGATTCGCTTAAGCGAGTTGATCTGAGATTGAAGGATTAATTACCGGCATCTCGCGTCATTGGCGAGCAGAAAACTCCGCTGGGGATCCCCATGGGTGTGATTAGAAGTGGGTGAGAAAAGTAGTGAAGTCCCGATGGGCTCGGCGGCCGTATGCCGGGCTTTCAGCCCTTGATGCAAGGGGGGATGTTTACCTGGCGTTGTCACCCCAGGCTGGGATGGGACGCACCGTTGGTGCTCAAGCCAGACGAGTCTTCGACCGCATATCAAACCCAACCTGGACTAATGGCCCAGCGTCGAATGGAATTGATCGATGGTTTTGAAGTTCGCGAGCCACAGGCTCAGCACCATCCCAGCCTGGGGTGACAACCCCAGGTTCCCCCACCCCACACCCGCTGAGGGCTGAAAGCCCGTACCTTGGCAGGGCGTTGGCCCCTGGATTCAACCTGGATCAGCCCTTCTCGGGGGGGGACCCCACCCTACTTGGTTTCCCACGGGGGAAGCCCCAAGCGACGCCGACCTTCCGGCGTGAGCCGGTTGGACGACCATTCAGGCGACCATGTTTGCTCCACCAACACCTTGGTCACCCCCGGCACCTTCATGAGACGGTCGCGAATCGGCAGCGAGAAGGTCGGGTGGACGGAAATCGAACCTTGCGAGAAATAAGTCGCCAGCGGCCGCCCGCGATGAGGCACCATCATGACCACGGTCACCACTCCGCCCCGGACGCGCACGTCGTGCACCAGGCCCAGGTCCACAATGTTAAGGTCGGCAGTGTAGAGCTGAGCATCCTTGCAATCCTTCATGGCCTCCCAGAGCAGATCCTTGGAAATCGCCGCCTCGTTGCGCTCCCCCGACCGAGCAAGCCGCCCCAACGACTCCTTCACGGAGATGCCCGCTAGGTTGGTGCCAGCAAGGGCGGTCAGCGGATGCGAGAGCCGCTGGTGCATTCTCTCCCAGGCGGCCAAGCCTTCGGCCTCCTCGAAGGGAGCAACAACATAGGCATTGCGCTGATGAAGCACGGCTCCGGCAGGCACCTGTTTGACCGGCAGCGGATAGCGACTCCACAGCTGACCGTGCCAGCGGTAGTTCAGGTTAGGAACCCCGTTGTGCCTCAAATCCGGCAATCCCTCCGCCCAGTGTTCCAGGAACAGCCCCACGAAGGCATCCTTGGTCTGTCGATTGATCAAGCCCACCCCCCACAAGTCTTCTTGGCTCTTCGCGTCGACGTCGCCAGCGCGGAATCGCCCGTCGGAAGGCATCCAGATCTTCTCAGTAAACGGCTGTCCGGTGAACACCCATTCATCATCTCGCAGGGCCTGGGCCTCGAACGCCTTGACTGCCTTCATGGCGCTCACCTTGTGAAACCAAGGCAAGCCCGCATAGAAGCGGTACTCCACGGCGATGTTGAGGCGACTGGGGGAGAACACCGGATAAACTGGGGAGCGCGGAAAGCCCCAGCGACGAACGATCGTGCAAATCGGACCCTGAATCACTTCGAAGTCAGGACAGGATTCCCAAAGAGAAATCCTCAGCTTTTGAAAGTTGCCGGCGTCGACGTAGTCATGTGCCCAATCGATTCCCGGCGGTTCACCATGCCCTTCCCCGCCGGAGAACAACTCCAGCCCGTGCTCTCGTTTCAAGATGAGACGCTCCAGCTGCCCCGTCTGCCGCGACAACACCGCAAGGTAATGTTCGTTCTCGATGTCCAATCCATATCCCTCGCCCCGGACCTTGAGATCGCTGGGATACAGCGGCAGTTCGGCGTATGGGTTTCCGTGAAAAACGAGGTACGTCGCCTTCTCTCGGGCGATCAGATCGGCCATGAACAGAACCCGGCACAAACGTGCGCCTTCACGCCTGACCTCTGCAAAGACTTGGGAAGGGATCTCCTTCAATGATCCTCCTTGCACCCGGGCAACCCGAATGTCGCGGGTCAAGGAGCTGGACTGCGAAGCAGGAACCGAGATGAGCGCCTCCACCGGCTCGGAGTTGCGATCAAACCCCTGCAGCTCCTCGAGCTGGAGCGCTTGGACATGACTCCAGCCTTGAGCCCAGGTTTGCCAGGCAGATGGCAGTGAACTGACGGGCCGGGCATCCAGGGAGGAGACAACAGGATTTCCGGGATGCTCATCCTCCGCCTGCGCCTGAATCGCGCTGTCGCGAAGTGTATGGGTTAGAGCCCGCACCACCTCGTAGTCGCGGTTCCTCCAGGCCGCCTCGAGCAGCTTGAGCTTGTCCTCAAAACGATCGTTGCGCTCCCAATACCCGACCGGCAGATCCACCGGTTTCGGATCCTGCCCGGCTTCAGCTCCCAAAGAATCGAACCCGAGGAGCAGCAGACTCAAGCACAGTACGCGGCGAACACGCGCCACCGGACGATATTGACGTGGGCAAATCATAGAAAGCTTCGACGACCATGGGCTGCTCGGAGCGCGCTGGCTCACCGTTCCGGGGTCCTCGTGACGGACGGGCCCCGCGGCTAGGCCGGCCCGCCCAACTCGGCTATCGCCTCGCCGGTCGGGAGAATCAGGTTGGGTCGACCCGAGAAATCGGGAATCGAGACCTGCGGAGCGTCGATGCCCAGGTGGCGGTAAATCGTCGCCATAAAATCGCCTGGATGCGCGATGCGCTCGGTCACGTCTTCTCCACGTCGATCCGTCGCCCCGATCACGCCGCCCGTCTGAATACCTCCACCGGCCCACAACTGCGAGAATGCGCGAGGCCAATGATCGCGTCCCGGCTGGACTGTGCCAGCGGCGCCACTGGCCACCCCGCCCCCGCTGCTCGCCACGCGCTCGATGCGGGGAGTCCGTCCGAACTCGCCGGTAACGACCACCAGCACCCGCTGGTCTAGACCGCGGGCGTAGATGTCCTCAATCAGTGCTGTGACCGCCTGGTCAAAATAAGGGAGGCGAAACTGAAGGGCATCGAAGACATGATGATTCACCGCATGATCGTCCCAGTTTCCGACCCGCCCACATAACGGCCCGTCGAACGTCGTGGTGATAATCTCCACACCCGCCTCCACCAATCGGCGGGCCATCAGACATTGCTGTCCCCATTGGTGACGCCCATAGCGATCGCGGATATGGGCCGGCTCCCGACTGAGGTCGAAGGCATCGCGCGCCGCCGGGCTCGTGAGCAGGCTGAACGCCTGGGACTCGAACTCGTCGAGGGCGCGCATCGATCCGGTTTGGTCGACCGCGCGATCCATCTGGTCCAAACGTTCGCGCAACTTCAGACGTTCGCGCAGACGCCCGGCTTGGGACGGATCGCTAAGGCCGATGTTGGGAACTTCGAAATGCGGATCGTTCGGATCCCCGTTCACCATAAACGGGCCGTAGGAAGGATTTACGTAGGCCGAGCCGGCGATGGTAAAATTGTCGTAACGAATGACGGGGTTCACTCCCACGTAGTTCGGAAGAGTGCGGCCGCGCTCCGATCGCAGGTAGTTCGCCACCGTCATCCAGTCCGGGAAAATGGGTTTCTCCTTGTCCTGGGGATCCGGATCCCCCGTGAGCATCTGCAGCGAGCCTGCAGGATGTCCGCCACCGGTGTGGGCCATTGACCGCAGCAAGGTGAACTTGTCGGCAATTTTCGCGTGGCGAGGGAGCAGTTCCGATATCTGCATGCCCGGAACCTTGGTTGGAATCGCGCCAAAGACACCCCGGAACTCGCTGGGCGCATCCGGCTTGGGATCGTAGGTCTCTAGATGCGACGCCCCTCCCCGCAGCCACACCAGAATCACCGCCGTCTTAGGCGAAGCTGCCTTCGGAGGCGTTTGGGCGCGCAACTGAAGCAACCCGGGAAAGGAGAGGGCCGCGAAGCCAGACAGGCCAATCCGCAAGAACTCCCTCCGCTTGAGCGGACCGGCGCACGAAACCTTCTGTCCCACGGTTGAGGAGCTGAGAACCATTCAAATAAGGCCGGGAAAATCCGACCCTGCACCCAAGACGGTCCGGGCCGCACTGAGACCCAGAACCTTGGTGTGAGAAGATAAGGTGGATGCCGGTTGGCTAGCAAACCTAAAACAACAACTTGAGCTGAGCGATCCGGTCACGATCTCGACCCTGCCTCGCCAAGAGTCAATTCATCCCTGCTGCCCGAGACCGCCAGCCGCTTCGAGAGTTCTCGAGCAAGATCATCCACGCAGGGCTCCACCACGAGGCTCCCATGAAAGCCAACCACCGGAACGATCTCCATCCCTTGCGGGGTGTACGGTTTCCACCCCAGGTGATCATCGGGGATCGCACCCAGTGGTTGATGGATAGCTCGAAACAGGGTGGCTCTTCCCGGATAGGGTTTCACCACGTAGTTGTCATAGGCGACCTGGATCCAGTCTTGCATCGAATCCGCCTCCTCAAAGCCCGTCGGCTCTGAGGCGGACCCGCTCACAGTCCTGCCGAAGAGGCGCAGCCGCGGAAGTCCCAGTCGCCGCAATTGTAGAATAAGCTGCTGGAACTTGGTCCGAACATACCCCAACCGGGAGCTGCCGGGGAGCAGTCGGAGATTCAGTGCGTGCAGCTGAAACCGTCGCAGTCCCTTCAGCCATTGGATCTGCAACGTCCCCAGGCTCGCCGGATAACGGGGATACGATGGGCCATAAGTATCCAAAAGCGCGAGCAACCCGACGGTCTCGCCCGTCTGTACCAATTGCTGGGCCATCTCCCAGGCGATCACCCCGCCATACGACGCTCCCCCAAGGTAGTAAGGACCTCTAGGCTGGACCAATCGCATCTCCGCGATGTAGCGCTCAGCCATCTGCTCAAAGGACCGCTTCATCGGTAAACCGGACGCAGTTCGCTCCACCTGGAGTCCATAAAAGGGCTGATCCGAACCGAGTGCATGGGCCAGGTCGCGATAGAAAAGGACATTACCTCCAGCCGCGTGGACACAAAAAAATGGAAGCCGACTCCCCAGAGGCTGGATAGGGACCAGCGAGGACCAACTTCGAACGTTCCCCTGATCCCGTATCCAACTGGCCATCTGGGCGATGGTCGGAGCGCTGAACAGTGTCGCCAGCGGCAAGTTCCAGCCCAGCCGACTCTGAATTCGGCTCACAAGACGGACCGCCAGCAAGGAATGTCCTCCGAGTGAAAAAAAGTCATCATCGAAGGCGATGTGCCGCTTGCCCAAGGTCTCCATCCAGATCTGACGAAGCTGGGTCTCCAACTCCCGCGTGGGACTTTCCGGGAGAGGGCCGATGCGTTCCGGTTGCGCGGAAGGCGCAGGCAATGCGTCCTCGTCGATTTTGCCGCCCGTGGTCATCGGCAGCCGATCCAGCATCACCCAAAACGAAGGGACCATATAGGCCGGCAGACTCCGTTCCAAATCGGCCTTCAAAACCTCTGATCGCAGACTGGTGGCGGCAGGCATCACATACGCAACGAGATGCTGCTCACCGTCGAGCTTCCGCAGCCTGACCACGGCTTGGTAAACACCCGTTGTCTGCATCAAACGAGCTTCGATCTCTCCAAGTTCAATCCGATATCCTCGGAGTTTCACCTGAGAGTCAATGCGCCCCAAGAACTCCAGATTACCATCCTCGCGACAACGGACTAGATCTCCGGAACGGTAAAGGCGCTCGCTTTCCTGCCCGGCAAGGGGGAGCTCGATGAACGCTCTCTGCGTCTTTTCCGGGCTGTTCAAATATCCCCGCGCTAGGCCCACACCCCCGATCAGCAGTTCGCCTGGCACATCAGCAGGAACAAGGCGATCCCAACGGTCGACGATGCGGATGAAGGAGTTTGCTATCGGCCGACCGATGGATTCGCCACCCCGGGGCTTGCCCGCTCCCGCGTCAACATCAGGCTCGAACAGAGTCACGCCGATGGTGGTTTCGGTCGGGCCATAGCAGTCGATCCACCTCACCCCCGGTCCAGCCAACTGCCGCCACCGCGCCACCGACGCAGCGCTGCTCTTCTCCCCCCCCACAATCACCAACCTCACCGATCCGGGCAACGCTTCACCCGAACGCGCCAGTTCCAGAACCCACTCCTGCCAGAACGCGGTGGACAGATCGAGAAGCGAAATGCGCTGTTCGCCAATCAGGTCGGTGAACAGGCGATCGGGAAGAATCCGACCGCGCGGAGCCACGACCAAAGTCGCGCCCGCAAGCCAGGTGGGGAACATCTCCTCAAGCGAGACATCAAAGCTGAGGGAGCAGACCTGCAGGACTCGATCCGCGGGAGTCAAGGCCCAGCAATCAACCATGAACAAGTTGTGGTTTAACAACCCCCGATGAAGCAACTCAACGCCCTTGGGATTTCCCGTAGTTCCGGAGGTGTAGATCACATAGGCCAGCTGATCGGGATCACTGGGCAGGCCTAACGGTTCGGTTGGCTCAGCCGAAATCTGCTGCCAATCCCGATCGATGACGACCTTGATGCCGGAGTATGCAGGCAGGCTGCCGAGCAGCGCGGATTGTGTCACCAAGACCGGCGCGCCACAGTCCAAGATCTGATATTCCGAACGCGCCGCCGGGCTGGCAGGGTCGAGCGGAACGAATGCCCCGCCGGCTTTCCAGATTGCCAGGAGGATCACTCCCGTGTCCATTCCGCGCTCCAAATAGACAACGACTCTCACTTCCGATCGCACCCCCAGCTTCGCGAGGTGTCGAGCGAGCTGATTCGATCGAAGGTCCATCGCCCGGTAAGTCATGGAATCCTCACCGCTGACGACAGCCACAGCCTCCGGCGAACGAGCCACCTGCGCTTCGAAGCGCCGGAGATAACTGAGGCCCTGATACTCCGGCCGGACCGGACCGGCACTGAGAGCCAGCAATTCACCGCGCTCCTCAGGCGGGACCAGGCTGAACTGGCACAGGCATTGAGCAGGCTGCGCCTGGGCCTGTTCCAAAATCCACTGAAGCCGTCGCAAAACCCGATCCGCCCAACCCCGGTGGCCTCGTTGAGAATCGAACTCCAACTTCAACTGGACCCGATCTCCGGCATATACCGACATCGTCAACGGGAAGTTCGTTCGCTCCAGGAGGCTCACGCTCCGTTCCGTCCACATGCCATCATCTCGACGGAGATCCTCCGCCAACTCATAGTTCTCGAACATCAAAATGCTGCCGAAGAGGGAGGCGCCCGGCCGAATCTCACTCCAAGCCTCGATGTCCTCAAGGGCCGCATGTTCGTAAGGCCGCAACTCCTGCCACGCGGCTCTCACCGCACGCAGGAACTCAGCCCAGGGAAGTTCGGGTTGCAGCGCAGTGCGCAGGGGAACCGTGTTGATCAGCAAACCTACCGCACCTTCCCCCGCCGGCAGTCCGGACGACCGACACGATCTCACCACTCCGAAGACGACGTCGTCGTCCCGACTGTACATCTGAACCAGGAAAGCCCACGCCGCCTGGAAAACGTTGTTCAGAGACACCTGGACGGAGGTCGCGTGGGCTCGAAGCGAGTCGCTGAACTGCCGGCTAAGAACCACAGTCGCCTCCCTCGTCCCGAGAGTTCTGCGCGCGCCTTCGGCCGGGTTCAACCAACCAGGAAACTCGTTCGCGGCACGAAACCCGGCGAGCTTCCTCGTCCAAAAGGCCCGGTCTGCATCGCGATCCCGCCGTTGAAGAAACTCAACGTAATCAGCGAACGCCGAACCGGTTTCCACCGTTTTGGTTTCCCCGCGAAGATGCGCTTCATAGATTCCGAACACCTCCTTGAGCAGGACCCGCAGGGATCTTCCGTCGAGCAGGATGTGATGAAACGTGAGCACGAAAACCGAGGCATCGGCACTCAGGCGAAACGTCATGGCCCGAAGCAAGGGAGCCTGAGTGAGATCGAAGCCACGCCGGCGATCCTCCTCCAGAAACCGGTCCAGGCGTTGGTCTCGCTCCAGCTCGGTCATCCGGGAGAGGTCCTCCGCCGCCCACGGAATTTGCGCGACACCGTGGATCACAAACCGTGCATCGGAATTTCCGCGCCATTGAAAACGGCCACCCAGGACTTTATGTCTGCGGATGGCCTCATTCCATATGCTCTGGAAAGCGCACTCATCAGCCACCGCCTCCATCCGGATGACCACCTGCTGAATGTACCCACCCGACTCCGGAGCTAGGACGGAGTGGAACAGCATGCCACGCTGCATCGGGGTCAAAGGATGCTCCGCGGAAAAGGAATCTTCTGGTCGATTCACGAACATGTGATCTCGATGACTATCACGATCCAACCTGGACCGACATCGATAGCCCTTCGATCATATTGGCTTTTCCATCGGCCACTGGAGCCCGATTTGAAGCCAACGCACGCCCCCAGGCTTCATAGGGTCCCGACGCGAGGCAGTCGGCTGCCTTGAATCCGAACCCTCATATCGGCGCTGGAGCAGCCTAACGACTGCCCCACCCCGTGCGCAAACGCAAACCTGACCCATTCCGAGTCAAAACCGCCTCACGGCTGGGCGATCGGCCAGGCGCTGGCGGTGGCAGGCCACGTGGCATGGGAACTGTTGATATGGGTGTGAATGGATGCCACAGCATGCCTGGGAAAGCCCCCCTCAACGGACGGACAAATCTTGAATTCGGCACGGAGAGAGCTGGGCTCCCCCTTCGAGCCGCAGGTACTGCCACCTCCGCCGCGTATCCGACTAGCCCATCTGGCCCGAGAGGCGGCGACGGGATCGCTCGGGACGCTCACTCAACGCCAATACAATCATCGCGAGGACGGTCCCCACTGCGGAGCAGAACTGCTGGCGGTGCTGACGTTCAGTTACGGCACCGGCGTTTACACGCTCGAGCGAATCTGTGAGGCGCTCCGAAATGACGTTTTATTTTGCAGTCTCATCGGACGCCGACATCCCTACCCAGACACCATTCGTGCTTTTCGCCGGCAGGAACGCACGGCACTGAGGAGTAGCCTCAAAATGTTCTTCCAGATGGCCTCGGAGCTGCGGAGGGAACACACCGACCCTGAAATGCCAGCCGAGGAGTGCGCTTGGCTGAAGGCTCTTCGATTGTATGACCCCCTGCCCACGCAACCGGACTCCTTGGAAAAACTGGTGAATGATCGAGTCAACCAAGCCACCTGGATCGATCGGATGATGCTCGACTACTGAACCTGCCAGCGGGTTCGGACCATGACCCGTCTCCTGGGTTTGGGATTCCTGCACTTGGGCTCCTCCATCAGGCGGGGGATTTGGCACGACTTTAATTGCACTGTCGGGCGCCTTTGTGCTTTTTTGTGCGGGTGCACTTCTCGTCACACCCCAGTACCGGCCGGCTCAAGATGCCCTATTTAATCACGGGTCGGTGGTGGCTTTTGATCTTGGGATTCTGCCTGCCGGCGCTCGCAAACGATCAACCCCAGTGGGGAACTCGCTGGACCCGCAACCTCGTGTCACCGGAAACCAGCCTTCCCGAATCTTTCGACGTGAAGACTGGACGAAACGTGCGCTGGGTAAAGCCGCTGGGTACCGAGACACACTCCACGCCGATCGTGGCCAACGGCCGCGTCTACATCGGAACCAACAACGGGCAGCCTCGTGATCCTAAGCATCAGGGGGACCGAGGGGTGCTCATGTGCTTCGATGAGCGGACGGGAAACCTGCTTTGGCAATTGGTCGTTCCCAAACGCGACGAAGATCCGTACCTCGACTGGCCCAAAAGCGGCATTGCTTCCACCGTGACCGTCGAGGACGACCGAGTTTACGTCGTCAGCAACCGAGGGGAAGTCATGTGCCTGGACGCTCGCGGGCTGGCCAATGGAAACGATGGATCATTCCAGGACGAAGCCCGTCACATGACGCCCCGCAACCAGCCTCCGCTGACGCTCGAGCCAGGCGATGCAGATATCCTCTGGCTGTACGATCTTCCATCCCAAGCTGGCACCTGGCCTCACGACGCCGCCCATAGTTCGATCCTCGTCCTGGGCAACCACCTCTACGTCAACACCGGCACCGGGGTCGACAACACCCATAAGAAGATCCGCACGCCCGACGCACCCAGCCTTGTCGTGATCGACAAGCGCTCCGGAAGGCTCGTCGCAAGGGAGCGTCTCGGCATCGCCCCCAACATCTTTCATAGCACCTGGTCATCGCCGTCCTACGCCAAGATCAACGGCCAGCCGACCGTCTGCTTTGCCGGCGGGAACGGCATCGTCTACGGGTTCGAGCCAGCCTCCACCAAGGATGCTGGAACGGAAACCCAGACCTTGAAACTCCGCTGGAGCTTCGATCCCGATCCCAGCGCCCCCAAGCAGGACGTGCATCGCTACAACACCAACCGCCGCGAAGGCCCGAGCAACATCTACTCGCTACCTGTCATTGAGGACTCCCACATCTATTTTACCGTGGGCGGCGACCTTTGGTGGGGAAAGAACGAAGCCTGGCTGAAAAGCATTTCCATCGGCGGGACCGCGGGCAAGGCGGTGGCTGCGGAAGCCTGGTCCTACCCGCTGAACCGCCACAGTCTGTCCTCGCCCGTACTCTATAAGGGTTTGATCTTCACAGCGGATTGCGGTCGCATGATCCATTGTGTTGAGGCCAAAACCGGGAAGAGTTGCTGGACCCACGAAGTCAAGGGGGAGATGTGGGCTTCTCCCCTGGTAGCAGATGGAAAGGTCTACCTGGGAAGCCGTCGGGGAGACTTTTGGATCTTCAAGGCATCGCGTGACAAGCAGGTCCTGGCTACCGTCAACCTCGATAGCCCCATCAGCGCCACCGTGACTGCCGCCAACCGCACGCTCTATGTCGCCACCATGTTCCAACTCTATGCGATACGTGCCGACTGATCCGTCCCGCAGGAGCGTTCCCCTGCTCCGCCCCATCACGGGCTGGCTGCTCGCCGTCGGCGCGCTCCTATTCAACCTGGTGGGCGTTCCCGTGGGGCTCAGCGCCGACACCACGGCGTCCGGCTCCACTTCTTCGACCAACGTTCTCCCGGTCGTGGTGCCGGTGGAAGGCTCCCCTGCTCCCCAGTCTCCGGGCCCGGCGACTCCTCCGCCACTTCCGACCCCGCTCCCTGAATGGAAGCTGGAGCTGATGTTGGAGGCGCCGACTCTGAAACATCCCTCGGTTGTTTGCGTGGCCCCCGATGGGCGCGTCTTTGTGGCTGAAGACCCCATGGACATCAGCACCGACCGGGCTGATGAAAAAAAAGGTCGGATTCTGTGCCTTCACCCCGGAGGCCGAATCACGACGTTCGCGGACTCGCTCTATGCCGTCTTTGGGATGAAGTATCTCGATGGAAAGTTGTATGTGCTGCACAACCCCAAGTTCAGCGTGTTTCTGGACGATGGAGACACCGGTAAAGATCGGGTCGACCTCATTGAATCGACCAATCCCGAACCATGGGCGAAGGATTGGAATGATCACGTGCCGGCGAACTTCACGCTGGGGATGGATGGCTATTTCTATGTCGCGGTGGGCGACAAAGGCTTGTATGGCGCGGTTGGACGGGATGGCCGGAGAATCGACATGCATGGAGGGGGAGTGGTCCGGATCCGACCGGATGGGACCGGGCTGGAGATCTTCGCTACGGGGCTGCGCAATATCATGGATGCCGCCGTCAATGAGGAGGACGAGGTGTTCACCTACGACAATACCGACGAGAAACAATGGATGTCCCGGCTCTCCCACATCGTGGAACGCGGCTTCTATGGCTATCCCTATGACTTTAATCCTCGCCAACCCTACATCCTGTGGTGCATGGCCGACTACGGTGCTGGAGCAGCCACCGGAGCGTTCGCCGAGACCTCTGGAGTATTGCCCGGGCGATATGAAGGCGGGCTCTTCCTGGCAGACTTCGGAAAACGCCAAGTCACCCACGTGCGCTTGGCTCGTAAGGGTGGCACTTACGAGGCCCTGGACCCGCTCGATCTCTTCCCGAATCCGCCGGCCGACTTTCGTCCCGTCGGGATCTGTAGTTCCACGGACGGGACCGCGATCTACATCTGCGATTGGCAGCACCGGGACGACAAGGAGAAGGTGACGGTTGGACGACTGTTCAAGCTCACCCATCAGACGCCAAAAGAGGCCTGGCCAACGCCCCCTTGGTATACCCCAGCCGCCTCGGGTAAACTGTTCGAGGCGGAAACCTCAGAGTTGCTGCTGGCATTGCAGCATCCCTCGCGGGCCATTCGGCTCACCGCCCAACGGCGTCTGTCCGAACGCGGCAACGACGCCATACAACCTTTGATCGATCTGTTGGAAGAACCTCGCGTGAAGGGGATCACGCGATGCCACGCGATCTGGGCGTTGGATGCCATCGATGAAGGGGAAGCGGGTCGCGCTGCCATTGTGCGATCGATCTACAGCCTGGATCCCGCAGTGCGTCGTCAAGCCGTTCGCCAACTAGGGCTGCGTCGGGTCCACAGCGCGCTCTCAGAGTTCATCGGCCGATTGGAGGACGAGGAGGCTTCCGTTCGGTTCCTCGCCGCCACTGCGCTGGGGCGTTTGGCCGATCCCCTGGCTATCCGACCTCTTCGCGGCCTGCTGGAGGCGGAGCCCGGAGATGAGTGGGTGCGGTTTGCAGCCTTCACCGCCCTCAACGCCATAGGCCGTGGGAATCCCTCCGTTTGGCCGCGCTTGGTAGCCGGGCTGAATCACCCTGAGTCCCGGAGCCGCGAACGGAACGCCCTGGTGTTCCGCGAAACCTTCGACCTAGCATTGGTCGGGGCATTGAACGAGGTTGCCACCAATCGCGCATTCCCTGTTATGGCACGACAGCAGGCCATCGCTTGTCTAACACCCCTCCATCGGCAGGCCCCCGTCTGGAAGGGAGAGTGGTGGGCCTATCATCCAGTCAATCAACCACCGCCGGCGCGAACCGTGGAATGGGTAGGCACCCCCCTCGTTTCGGCAACTCTCCAGCAGCTCTTGCGCGATCCTGAGGAGTCTCTCCGAAAGCTGGCTCTGGCGGGGATCGGAACCGCTGGAGTCACGAACGGCGCTGCGGCCGTGCGCAACGCGCTGGATCGTGAGCGAGATCCGGAGTTCAGGAGGCTGATGCTGGAGACCTTAGGATTGCTGCGCGACAAACAGGCGGTGTCGTTGATCCTGAGTCCGCTACGAGGGCAACTCGTTCCGACCAACCTGGCTCTGACGGCTCTGTCGGCGGCCCAACTGGTCGGCAGCCCAAGCAACGAGGTCACATCGGCCTTGGCCGCCGGAATCGGTCGCTACCTCGACCAAGAAGCTCCGCCCCCCATCCTCGCTATCGGGGCGCTTCAGGCGCTGGCCACACTCAAGGATCCAGCCTCGATCCCTTTCATCTACCGCCGCCTGAGCGACACTAATTCGGAGATCAGCATCGCTGCCATCCAAGCTTCCGTGCAAGTGGGTGGCTCGAACAGCTGGATTGAAGCCCGCTTGGAGGATCCCCGGATTCCCATTCGTCTCGCGGCCCTCAACGCCTTGGGTTCAGCCAAGGCTCGAGTCTCCATCCCCGCCATGCTCAAGGTCGCGGAGGACCCTGCGCTGCGCGACGAGGCCATTCGCTCCCTCACCGCCATGCCCGACGTCAAATGCCTCGATCTCTTTACGAAAGAGATCAACCACCAGAATCTGGGCATTCGGGAGGCCGTGCGACGCGGCCTGCGGGCCATCCGGGATGAGGCCGGCGTGCTTAACAACCTCGAGGCTCAGGCCGATAAATTCAGCGACGATCAACTGTCCGCGCTCCGCAAGATCTATGAGGATCATCCGACCGCCACTCGCGGGAAACTGTTCACGCTTCGCCAGAGCGAGAAAAGGCCGGAGGACTATCTCGATCACGTGCTCTCCCACACGGGCGATCCCCTCAAGGGAGCAAGAGTGTTCGCCAACCCGAATGGCCTGGCGTGCATCAAATGCCATCGTGTCCAAAACCAAGGCGGTGACATCGGCCCAGACCTGTCGCAGATCGGGTCCCAGTTTGACCGAAAAGCGTTGGCCGAGTCCGTGCTTTGGCCCAGTCGGGTGGTCCGAGAGGGCTATCAGCAGCTGGTTCTCGAGCTGAAGGATGGCGAGTCGGTTGCGGGCCTGATCAAAGGGGAATCCGCCGAATCGATCACTCTGCGAGACCTCGAAGGGAAGAACCGAATCGTGGCCAAGACTGACATCCAGGAGCGTAGCTCGAGCGCGTTGTCGATGATGCCTGAAGGACTACATGCCTTGCTGAGCCTGGACGATTTCGCCGATCTGGTCGCCTATCTGGAGAAACTAAAATGATGACACTGAGGCACTGGCCGTTCATTCGAAACCTGGTGCTGCTGTGGCTCGTGGTGGTCCCCCCATCACCCGCGGACCTCCAAGCCCAAAGTCAGCCGTACCCCGCCATCGACGAACTGCTCCCCAAAGTGATCGAACGCGCCAAGCGATCAAGAAAATCCCCTGCCGGTTACGACTTCACCCGCATCAAGACCACCACTCATTACGACTCGGACCACGAGGTGATCAAGCAGGAGGAAAAAGTCTACCGAATCACGGAGAAAAACGGCAAGCCCAAGGCTGAATTGCTGAGCAAGAATGGAGAGCCGCCTCCCGTGCGCAGCCCCAAAGCAGAATCGACTGAGCCTAAGCCGCGCACGAGAAGCCCGAGCGGTGACCGATCCCAGGGGAATGACTCGCTGCTGCATCAGATCAACGACGACATGGTGAAACGATTCCAGTTCTCGATCACCAATCGGGAGGTTCTCCAAGGTCGTTCCACCTTGGTCATCGAGGTGCGGCCGCGAAAGGATGTCAAAATCAGCTCCACCGAGGAGGAGGTTCTCGCGCGTGTCGGCGGAAAAATCTGGGTCGACGAAGAGGAGCATGAAGTCGTGCAAGCCCATATCAGCCTGCAAGAGACCCTCAAGATAGGTTGGGGCGGGATGTTGGGGGCCTTGCGGGAATTACGCTTCTCCGTTACCCGCTCACGCATCGCTGCTGGCATATGGGTGAACTCCGACACAGATCTCTGGCTTCATTTCCGCCAGCTATTCAGCGCCAAGCGCATCGAGGTGACGGAGAAGGTCACCAATGTGACGCCTACCGGACTGCAGATCCCAACACCCGGGGGACCCCCCGTACCTGCTGCTCCCGAGGAGAATCGGTAGGGCCCTACCTCGGCTCGTCACTAAGGTAGGGCGAGACTTGATCGAGGATCGATCCGATTGAGCTTATAGTTCCGATCTGCTCGAGCCCACTCCTGCCCCAGGCTGTGGGTAACAAGCGGGCAACTCCGCAAGGGCAACCACGTGTTCGCCAACCCTCGGCTCTCCGCGCGGCAACCCCCCGTCTTAAAAAATCCTGGCCGACAGGCCGTTCCCTGGATGACCATGCCCCCATGACCGTCCGTGTCGCTTCACTTAAATCGGCGGAACAGTTTCGCGCACACTGCCAGAGCCTGGGAATCGAGATCCCATGCGATGATTCGATCCTAACCGGCGCAGACTCTCCCTTGACGCAGCCCCTGTCGAATGGGAGCCTCAATGGCAAAACACCTTCGAATCGCTGGGTGATTCACCCGATGGAAGGCTGGGATGGAACGACGACCGGCGGAACGACCGAGGAGGTGCGCCGCCGCTGGCAGCGGTTCGGACTCAGCGGAGCCAAGCTCATTTTTGGCGGAGAAGCAATGGCGGTGCGTGCCGACGGCCGTGCCAACCCACGCCAGCTCATCCTCACCGAAGAAAACCGCCAGGACATCACCGAACTGCGCCACCTGCTCATCCAGGCGCACGAATCACGCTACGGCACCTCCGAGGACTTGCTGATCGGGTTTCAGCTGACTCACTCTGGACGCTTTTGCCGGCCGGAAGACCCGAAACGATGGCAGCCCAGAGTGGCCTATCGACATCCCTTGCTCGACTCACGTTTTCAAGTGACCCAGGAAAATCAGGTCTTCACGGACGAGGAGATCGAGATCCTCATCGCAGACTATGTTAAGGCCGCGCGACTCGCTCAGGAAATCGGAGCTGACTTCGTCGATCTCAAACACTGCCACGGCTACCTGCTCCACGAGTTTCTGGGAGCGCACACACGGCCGGGTCGCTTCGGGGGCAGCTTCGAGAACCGCACCCGAATTCTTCGAGACATTGTCGCCGGCATTCGCCGGGACGGGAACCCGATTGGCCTGGCGGTGCGGTTGAGCGCCTTTGATCTGGTGCCGTTCCGGCCGGATCCCAACCAATCTGCCCCGGGAAAACCTGGACCGGGCATCCCGGAGTCGTACGCCACCTGTTTGCCCTACCGCTATGGCTTTGGGATCAACGTGGACCATCCGACCCAGCCAGACCTCACCGAGAGCCATCGCTTCCTGGCTCTTTGCGGTGAGCTGGGAATCCGCCTGGTCAACTTGAGCGCGGGTTCACCTTACTACAACCCACACATCCAGCGTCCAGCGTCCTTTCCGCCCAGCGACGGCTACCTGCCTCCCGAGGATCCACTGGTAGGCGTCGCCCGCCAAGTCCATGCCGTTCGAGAGCTGAAGGCGCAGGCCCCTGCAGGCATGACGCTGATCGGCACGGGTTACAGCTACCTGCAGGAGTATCTCCCCCAGGTCGCCCAGGCGACAGTGCGCCTGGGATGGACCGACATGATCGGGTTGGGCAGGATGACGCTGAGCTACCCCGACATGCTGGCGGACGCAACGCTCAAGGGGGCGCTCACGCCCAAACTGATCTGCCGCACATTCAGCGACTGCACCACGGCACCCCGTAACGGATTGATCAGCGGCTGCTACCCCCTCGATAAATACTACGCACAGAAGCCCGAAAACGAACAACTCAAGGCGCTTAAGAAGCAACCTCGGGCTCAATAGTCCAGCTCGGGTTTGAACCCTCAAGCAACGGGCCAAACCTGCCGATGGATTACCCATGACCATCAACGGGTCGTATCCATCAACGGTTCTTGGAAACCTGGATCGAGCGGGAGGGCAAGCGAGCGACGCAGGCGTTGCACTCCTCAAGAAAGCTCAAGATCAGGCGAAAGTGCAGGCCGAAGCGCTCATTCAGGGTCTGGAGGAGTCCACTTCCGCCAGCTGCCCCAACGGATGTGGGCAGCACCTCGATACTTACGCCTAGCCGGCCTATTTGGCCATGGCCACTTCCACGTTGTCGTCCTTCGGCTTGGTGGTCTCAGCCGGGGGCGGCACGAGCGCTTTGCCACCTCCGTCGTTCCCATCACCCTTGGTGAACTTCACACTCACAATACGGCTAACCCCCTGCTCTTGCATCGTGACTCCGTAAAGCACATCAGCCATGCCGATGGTTCGCTTGTTGTGAGTGATGATGATGAATTGCGAATGGTCGAGGAAGCGTTGAAGCACCCGGATGAAGCGATTGATATTCGACTCGTCCAGAGGTGCGTCCAACTCGTCCAGAATGCAGAAGGGGCTCGGCTTGACCTGGTAGATGGAGAACATCAGCGCCACGGCGGTCATGGTCTGTTCACCACCCGATAGCAGAGTGATGCTCTGGAGTTGCTTGCCCGGAGGGCGAGCCACGATGTCGATCCCGCTTTCCAGCACGTCGTTGTCATCGACCAGGATCAGATCCGCTTTGCCACCCCCGAAGATCTCCACGAACATCGCCCGGAAATTGTCGCGGATCTGGTTGAAAGTGGCCACGAACATCTCGCGGGTCTGGGTGTTGATCCGCGACAGAACTTCCAGCAACTGTTCCTTGGCTTTGACCAAGTCGTCGTTCTGCTGAGTCAGGAACTGGAAGCGTTGCTCCGTCTCCTCATACTCCTCAATCGCAACCAGATTGACCGGACCAATTTCGTCGAGGCGCTTCTGAAGCGCTTGGACCTGCTCTGCAACCTGCGCCCAATCCGTCCCCACTCCCGACGCGGCCATGTCCTCGGGCGTCAAAGTCTCGACCCGCGCCGGCCCCTCCTCGGCAAAGGTAATCTTGATGCATTCGCTCTGAACGTCGTCGAGGTTCAGTTGATATTTCTGCTGGATGCGCTCGCGGAGATTCTGCACCGCCATGGTCTTCTGCGCCAACTCAACTTCGATCGTCCCGCGCTGGTGCTGAGCATCGGTCAGTTGACGACGCTGATCCCGCAAGGACTCCTCGCTGGTGCCGATGACCGCTTCCTGGGACTGCTTTTCGTGGAGCAACTGCGCCGCCTTTTGGTTCACCTGCTCGCGTTCGTGCTGGAGGGTGATGATATGCCGGCGAGACTCCTCAATCTCGACTCCGTATTGCTCATGTCGGCTCCCAAAACTTCCAATCTCCTGCTGCCGCTGCTGAATCAGCTGCCCCAGCTCCCGCAGTCGCTGCTCGAGGGGCTGCTTTTGTTGGCGCAAGGACACGCTCAGCTGTTCGTCCGAGGCCAGGAGCACCTTCGTCTCGGTAAGGCTTGTGTTGGCGTGCTCACGGCTTTGCCGCAACTCCTCGACCGCCTGACTCAGGGTCAGGACATCTTCCTGGGAGGTTTTCTCCTGCAATTCCAGCTCCGCGGCTCGCGCGGCCATGGCCGACCGCTTTTCAGCGCCTTCTTGATCATGAGCCGAAAGGCTCTGGATCTCGTAGACCACGGTCTCAATCTTCTGGTGGAGCATGCGGAGGGAATTATGCAGGGCGTTCAGTTCTCCCTGATGCGTTGCCACGGCAACCTCATGCTCGCGCAGTTCAGTCTGAGCTTCCTGCAACCCCGCCTGCAACGCGGTCTGCTCGCTCACCAACGCGCCCTTCGCCCGACTGGACTCGTTCGATTCCTCGAGCAACCGCGTCATCGCGGCTTGCAGGTCGGCGATCTGGTTTTTTCGACCCAGAATCGAGGCGGCCGCTTTCCCGGCGGCGCCGCCGGCTCCACCGGTGTAAACGCCCTGGCGGGCGAGCACCTGACCATCCGCCGTCACAAAGTCCCAGGCGCCCTGGCTGGCCCGCCAAGCGGCAGTGGCAGCAGCGAGATCGGTCACCACCCGTGTTCGTCCCAGCAGCCGCCGCAACAGAGGCCGGACGCTCTCGTCCGCCTGAATGAGATCCAGGGCCAGCACCCCCAGGGAGGCGTCGGCCGGATCGGTCGGCGGAAAGGCTTCCTCGGGCGCCAAGAGCGAAAGCTCCAGCGCCGCAATGCTCGCACGCCCCCGCTTGTTGGAAGCGAGATCGGCAAGAATTTGCTCTGCGGCTTCCGGCTTGTCCGTAATCACCAACTGCAAGTGGTGGCCCAAAGCGGTCTCGATCGCGGCGATGTGCTCGGTCGGCACTTGAATCCGGTCGGCCAGGGAGCCAAGCACCAGGTGGGTCTGTTTCAACGCCGCGAGGCTTCCTCCGCTGAACCCCTCATGGTCGGCGGCCAGCTGTTCGAGCAAGTTGAGCTTGGAGCGTGTCTCGGCTTGCTGCCGCAGCACCCCGTCCAGCTGATGGGACACCTCATTGATCGATTGCTGGACCTCCCTGAGGCGTTGCTGGCGCTCCTCGACCGTGCCCCGAGTCGTCTGAACATTCAGCCGGAAGGTTTCGACGTTTCCATGGAACTCCTGAAGACGCTGCTCCAGGCGGATTCTCTCCTCCTCCAGCTGAACCTTTTCGGCCGACAGCTTTTCGAGGCGGATGATGTTGCCCTGTTTGAGCAGGTCGAGGGAGTTGATCTCGTTGCGGACGCGGGACATCGCTTGGGCAGCAGCGAACGCCTTGGATTGCTCCTGTCTCAGCGCGTCCTGCTTCGCGATCAAGCTGGCCTCGATGGCTTGCACCGCCTCTTGCCGCTGGGCAAGGGTCTGACGATGCTGAATCAGCTTGTCGTTGGACTCCTCAAGTCGTTGCTCCAGGATTTCCAGCTCCGCCTGCGACAGGCGCACTCGCTCCTCTGCTTGCGCGATCTCATTCAGCGCCTTGCCATGATGCTCCTGAAGTTCCAAAAGCCTCTGTTCGTTAAAGTGGATCCGGCTTTCGTTGCGCTCGACCTGGCCCTTCAGCTCAATCCCATGTTGCTGCGTGCGGCTGATCTCCTGCTCCAGCTCGGATAGCCGGCTGCGCAGCTGGAGGATCTCGTCCTCACAACGGAGCACCTCTTCAGAGCTACGTTCGATCTGGGTCCGCAGGCCCTCACCCCGCTCGGCTCGGGCTTTAATCTCCGTTTGCAGGATGTCAAACTGATGCCGGGCGAGCTGGGTATCCAGATGCTGCAACTCCGTCATGAACTGCTTATACCGCCGAGCTTTGCCAGCCTGACGCTGCAGGGATCCAATCTGACGTTTGACCTCCTTAATCAAGTCCTGAACGCGAAGGAGGTTTTGATCCGTGTGATCCAGTTTCCTCAGAGCCTCCTTCTTCTGGGCCTTGAACTTGGTGATCCCCGCCGCCTCTTCGAAGATCAACCGCCTATCCTCGGGCTTGCTGGAAAGGATCTGGGTGATGTTCCCCTGGGCCATGATGCTGTAGCTGCTCCGGCCAACACCCGTCCCCATGAACAACTGCTGGATATCCTTCAGCCGACACGGAGTCTTGTTCAGAAAGTACTCACTGCCCCCATCTCGGAACACCCGCCGGGTGAGCGTGACCTCGTCATAGGGTATCTCAACCCCGGCCGCCTTCAGATGCTCGTCGTCCACCCCGCCGATGGTGAGGGAGACCTCGGCCATGCCGAGAGGTTTACGTGAGTCGGTGCCGTTAAAAATAACATCCGCCATCTCGCCACCGCGCAAGGCCTTGGCCGATTGCTCACCTAGAACCCAACGGATGGCGTCCGATACATTGGACTTGCCGCACCCGTTCGGTCCCACGATGGCAGAAACCCCCGGCTGGAAGTTCAGGGACGTCTTGTCAGCAAAGGACTTAAAACCTAATACCGTCAGGTTTTTGAGATACATGTCGAGTCAGAGTAAATCCCAGGAACCCGCCCTGAGTAAAGATCAAAGCCACAAGATATGGTGGAAAGTTATTCACAACCCTACAACTAATGGGTGGAAGTTTTTACCCACCCAGCAATTACCATCCGGATCATCTGCAGGGACAGGCCTCCATCCGCCAGTGGGTTACAGGAGGGACAGGCCTCAATCCGCCGGTTGGTTACACGGTTGGTTACAGGAGGGACAGGCCTCACATTTCTCTCCAAGTCTACAGTGTTCGATCTTTCCTTATCCTTAGCTTTAAGGTATGGTGATTTAGTGAGAACAAACGTGTCGGACATCTTCAACGAACATGGGCAGCCCATTGGGGTTCCGTTGCCCGATTGGCATCCCCCCGCTCACCCGGACCGCGATACCTTAAGGGGCCGGTTCTGCCAACTGGAGCCGATCAATGTGAAGCGACACGCCGCCGAACTTTACTACGCTTTGACCAGCGAAGGCGACTCCGGCTTGTGGACCTACCTGCCCTATGGGCCCTTCCCCAACTTGGCGAGTTACATGCAGTGGGTCGAATTCGTCAGCAAACAGGAGGATCCTCAACTCTACGCCATCATTGATTTCGAAGAACTCAAGGCCGTGGGGGTGGCTGGTTATCTGCGAATTGCTCCCGAGCAAGGATCTATCGAGGTCGGACACCTGTGCTACTCTCCAGCCTTGCGCCGAACCGCGGCCGCCACAGAGGCGATGTTCTTGTTAATGCAGCGCGCATTTGCCCTCGGATACCGCCGCTACGAATGGAAATGTGACTCGCTCAACGCGAATTCATGTCGAGCGGCCTTAAGACTAGGGTTTAAGTTCGAGGGAACCTTCCGCCAGGCGACGGTCTACAAGGGAAGAAACCGGGATACATCGTGGTTCTCCATCCTTGATAGCGAATGGCCGGCCATACGAGCCGCGTTTGAGGAATGGCTAGATCCCTCGAACTTTGACGTCGCGGGTCAACAAAATCTAGGTCTCTCTGCCATCACCGCCGAGCTCCGCAGCCGAGGCGCGCTGGCGTCACGCCAGCCCGCGCTTCCGCAGCTCAACTAACGTCCAATCGTATTCCGCCACCAGCTGATCCACGACGCTCCGCCGCTTCAACTCAGCAGGCATGACCTCCCAAGTATAGGTCTCCATCTCGAGGTGCGTACATAGCCCGGGATGGGTTCCCAACCAATCCAGGGCCTCCTTGAGATGATCTGAGGTCGTCTGAAACAGGGCAGTAGGACCGCTGTGGAGAGGTATGTGAAAATGGATGCGCCACTCATCGGTCAAAGCCGGCGGGAGGTGGTTGTGACCCGCCAACGCTACGTCAAGATCTCGGTAACGGGTGATTTCACCGCCCGCGGATCGAGCGACCACCTGATGAAAGTATGTGTCGTCCGCGAACTCTCGCAGGGCCTGGCGCACCTCTGGATTTGGGGACACACGAAGCGCTGAACTCAGGTGCAGTTTGCTGATCCGAATACCAGACTGCTTAAGCTTCTCGAGCGACAAGCCGGCGGATTCAAACTCCACGGCCAAATGGCAGCAGTCATAGTTCACACCGAGATGTTCCCTCAAACGCAGATCGCCTGGACGATCACGCTGCATCCGATCGAAGAAAGCCACGGTCTCAGGGGTCGTTTCCAGATGGCACAGGGGCTCAGGTTCTAGCCCCAGATGCAGCCGTCGGCCCCATTTGCGAGAGGCCTTTTCGACGGACTCAACACACTGCCACAGCTTGCTGCGCGCAGCGGCTTCCTGGCGTGGTTCCTTCATGAACTCCTTGAAGCTCACCGGCACCGTGCTCACGCTTCCCTCCACACCGTCCGGAACCAACTGCCCCAACACGTCGAAAAGGAGGCAGGTATAGTCAAGTCGTTCTTGGGTTGTCCAGTCCGGCGCATAGACCTGCTCTTTCACGCGGGTGCCGTGGAACTGCCCGTAAGGAAAACCGTTGATTGTGAACACGTAGCAATCGTGGTCATCCAGCCACCGCCGGAACCCAGCCAACTGCCCCGGGTCGGCCAGTTCGCGAGCAGCCTGCACCCCCAACCTTAACCCGATCGCGTAAGGAACCCGGGGAGCCACTCGCTCTCGGACGGCAAGCGTGTAGTGCTGAAGGTTGTGAAAGGTCTCCGCCCAGTTCTCCCCTCGATGGATATTGGTGCAGTAGGCCAGGTGTAGGCCATGTTTCAGTTTCATGAAAGGGTGGTCCTCCTGATGCTCAAGCAGCCGGAAGCTTGAACTTGGGCGTTTGGCTCAGAAATCGGATGGGGTTCTGGTAGATGAGCCGATCGATCGCCTCCGCACTATGCCCCCGTTTGCGCATCTCCAGTGCCGCGTAGGGAACGGCCAACGGCACGCTCACGCCCCAATCGCAGGCGCTGTTCATCCAGATCTGCTGCGCGCCATACTGTTCCACAATGTCCACGGCCCTCGCCGCGGTACACTTGGATTCCGGATACAGAGTCATCCCCGCCCAGAAGCCGGCATCCAGAACCATTTGCACCGTGTGCTCTTCAACGTGATCAATGATGCATCGTTCGGGTCGGATCCGCGAGTCGCTCTTGAGCACATCCAAGATCAGGCGCGTCCCTTTCAGCTTATCCTCCAGATGCGGCGTGTGCACCAGGATCAATTGGTCATGCCGTGCGGCGAGGTCCACGTGCAGCTCCAACACCTTCATCTCATTGCGCGAATTCTTGTTCAGGCCAATTTCGCCAATGCCCAGGACGGTCGGTCGCGTCAAGAAATCGGGAATCAGGGAGATAACCTCCTCCGCTAGCTTCACATCTTCCGACTCCTTGGGATTAATGCAAAGCCAGCAGAAGTGCGGCAAACCGAACTTGGCGGCGCGCTTCGGTTCATAGTCAGTCAACTGACAGAAATAGTCATAGAAACCACTGGAGGAACTGCGGTCAAAACCCGCCCAGAAGGCTGGCTCGCAGACCGCCTGGCACCCGGCGGTGACCATGTCTCGGTAGTCATCCGTCGTCCGGCTGACCATATGACCGTGAGGCTCAATGTAGCGCATAGGCAGGAAGCGAACTACCGGGTGGAGACAGAGCCAACGCCCGGCCAAGCGCCCACCGCTCCCTTCCCCGGGGCAGCGGGAATAGGCTCAACGGTAGGATCGCTCAGACTCAGCAGCACTCGCTTGGCGCGATCAGGTTCGACGCCGGTAAGTTCCTGCAAAGCTTGCCGATATGCGGCCAGCCGGAAGTCGGCATCGCCTGACGCTCGATCCAGGCGATCGAGAAAAGCAGCGATATCGATCAAGCGCGCACGCGCATCCATAAAATAAAGATCCAACACTTGCTGACGGGTCATAGTCGAGTTCAGTGTAAGGTTGGACGGTAGCCAGGACCGCCTCTATTCGTCCATCTTTCCCTCCATCAAAAATTTTGAGTGATTTAGCCAGTTGACGCGTATATGAAATTAGGCACGTTGATTCAACTAGGAATATTCTGATGAAAACTATCCACACCTTCACCTCTTTGTTGACGGGAATCGCGATCATCGCGATGGGGCAATCACCCGTCGGGGCCGAACAGGCCGAGGGTAAGGAGTCCAAAAAGGCCAAGCCCTATCCGCTCAAGACCTGCCTTGTTTCGGATGAGACCTTGGATGCGGATCCCAGCATGAAATCTTACTCCTTCGTACACGAAGGACAAGAGGTCAAACTGTGCTGCAAGAGCTGCCTGAAGGATTTCAAGAAGAACCCAGCCAAGTTGCTCAAGAAAATGAAGGAAACAGCTGACAAGGAAGCGAAAAAGAGCGCGAAATAACCAATTTCCGTGGACTTCAGACGTACCAGTCACCGCCTTTTGCTCACTGCCGTCTGCCTTTGCCTGATCATACTGCAGGCCTTCGCCGATTCAAGTTGTCCCTTCACGCTTTTCGGGCCACAGCAAGCAACGACAAACGTCCAGACGCTTGCCTGTGGCTGTGCCTCAGCGGCTGCGGAGACGAGTTCGTGCGGTCGAGCCTCGTGTTGTTCGATGCGCTCACCAGACAACCGGCCCACTGCCCCCCCTGCCTCTCCTTCTCTCGCACCCTTCCGCGAGGGACCCGATTCAGTGTATCCTCCCCAGTGGGTCGAGTTTCAACGCCGTGCCCACCTGACACCTCTTGCGTTCCCCGCCCCCTGTCCAGCTTCGGAATCCATTCTACCACCGCTGTTCGACCGAAACTGCGCCTGGCTGATCTGACCTTCTCGCTTCCCTGCACCAGGCGTGTGCCCAGAACCGGTGTTCCACTGGCACATTCGGCCCCTCTCTCAGTCTCCATGTCCTGTAAGGGCATTCAGCCACCGGATCGTCCGGGAGCCTCAACGAGGCAAACTGATGACACGATGTTCCAACAGAGTCAGCGCAAGACTATGAAGTTCCATTTCTGGATTCCGAATCGAGCCGCGCGCAGACAGGCGCGGCAGAGCCCACTGCCCAATGCCCATCTCCGCCTCCGTCGCCCCCCCCTTCGATGGAGCGCCGCGAAGGGCTGGCTGCTATTCGTCATGCTGCTGGCATTGGACAGTTCACTTAGAACGTTCTCCTTGGAAGCGGCCGCAGCCGACCCGAGCCAGGTCGCCGGGGGGGTCATCATCACTCCCAAGGTGATCAGCGACTACCTGGAACTCGCTCGCACCAACCACCCAAGATTCAAGGCGGCCGACGCGCGCATTGCCGCCACCCAAGCCGACGCGGAGAGTGTACGCAGCTGGGAAGACCCAACTTTGAAGTGGGGAGGCACCCTTTCGTCGGATCGCGGTCCAGACCTGCGGGAGGAAGGTGATCTCATCTACGGTGCCGAACAGAAGCTGCCGCTCTATGGCAAGGCCACGCTCCAACGAAAGTCGATCGCCGAGGAAACGCGCGCAGCGGCGGCTTTCGCCGACTACCAACTCCAGATTGTAAGACGCGACCTCGCCTTGGCGTTACTCCGAGCGGCCTTGGCTCGACGCTCGGTCGAAGTGGCCCAAGAGGATCTGGCACAGCTCCACGGTTGGGCGCGAAATGCCGAACAGCGCTATGCCGTCGGTGGCAGCTCGCAGATCGAAGTGCTGCGCCTCCAAAACGAACTCACCCGCGTGGGCGAGGAGATGATCAGCCGCACCAACGAACTGTCACACCAACAAGTCACAGTCAACCGCCTGCTGAACCGCCCGGAGTTTACCCCGGTGCCCCCCCTGTTGCTCCCCGAAATGGCGGAGGACCTGCCCTACTCCGAAAAGCTGGTGGAGCTGGCGCTGAGAAATGAGCCGCAATTGCGAATGCTGCGTCAGGAGGTCCAAGTCGCGGAATCCCGGGTTGCTCTCGTTCGCCGTCAGCGGCTGCCGGAACTGAGCCTGGGGATCGAAGGACGCCAATTCTCCGGCGATGGCGGCTTTCGTGAAGGCACCTTCATGGTGGGGATGAACCTGCCCTGGTTCAATCGACGATTCTATCGGAAAGATCTTGAGCGCGAGCAGCGAAAAGCGGAAGCCGCGGCCTGGGACGCACAAGACTACGCGCTTGGGGTGCGCGAAGAAATCCACCTGCTGTTGGTTCGGGTGGATGCGGCGCGACGCGAGGCCGTTGCCATTGCCACCAAGATCCTCCCGCGGAGCGAGCTGGCGCTTCGCACGGCCGCCAGTTCCTGGATGGCCAACCGAGGCGCATTCAACGACATGATGGAAGGCAGACGCATGCACTTGGAAAGCCAGCTAGGCTACGCGCGCGCGATTGCCGAGCAGCACCAGGCCCTTTCCGAACTGCTCCTGTGCTGCGGCCTCACCGACCTTGAGGAGTTGGAGCTCATTCGAAAACCAACCGCTGCAATCCCCCCCAAGCAAGCTCAGGAGGTCAAATGAACACACGCTCGATAACACTACTCATCGCGGTGGCGATCCTCTCGGCGACCGGGGCTTGGTGGGCTGCCAAGCGCCAGCCTCCGGGCGCGCCTGCCTCGGGCACAACCCTGACCGCTCCGGAATCCGAGCGCAAAGTTCTGTTCTATCAGAGTGCGATGCATCCATGGGTTAAGTCCGATCAACCAGGCAAGTGCACCATCTGCGGAATGCCCCTGACCCCGGTGTTCGAGGGTCAGAAGGGCCTGGACACGCCCGCCGATCTGGTAGTGCTCAGTGCCAGCAGCATCACCGTTTCCGGAGTTCGCAGTGAAGTCATCGGACGGCAAAAGCTACACAAAACACTTCGGGTCGCGGGCGTTCTGGAGGACGACGACACCAAGCATCGAAGATTATCCGCCACCATCGAAGGCCGCATCGAGGAACTTCACGTCCAATACACGGGAGCCGAAGTCGTCGAGGGGGAACCCCTGGCCACCTTTCACAGCCTCCCCCTGCTCGCCCTCGAGCATGAGTATCTTGGAATCCTCAAGCAGTTGGAGCATGCGTCGGACGCGATCCGCCCCGGCCTGGAACAGATGCGCCAGTCAGCCGAGAGAAGACTACTCCTGATGGGTATCGCCAAACAGCAGATCGCCTCACTGCCCCAGCGCCCGGAGGACGCCCATCTGGTTCAAATCTTGTCGCCCATGAGCGGCACGGTGGTGTCGCGCGAGGTTTACGCCGGACAGTACGTCAAGGAGGGAGAAAAGCTCTTCGAACTCGCCGACTTCTCCACCATGTGGTTCAAGTTTGATGCCTACGAACGCGATCTACCTTGGATCAAGCTCGGGCTGCCAGTCGATGTCTCCACCCCGGCCGTACCAGGAAAAAGCTATCTCGCATCCATCCGCTTCATCGATCCCAATCTCAACGAAGCGACTCGGAGCGCCAAGGTGCGGGTCGAGGTGCCTAACCCGCTGATTGAAGAGGGTGGACGGAAGCGAAGAGAGCTGTTGCACAGGCTCTACGCGGAAGGTGTGGTGGACCTCACGATCCCCGAGGTATTGACCGTGCCTCGAACCGCGGTTCTCAACCCAAATGGCCAGCCGGTAGTGTATTTGGATCGGGGTGACGGACAGTACCAACAGCGAAAGGTGCGTCTGGGGCGTCTCGGCGACCTCGCCTGGGAAGTGCTCGAGGGACTCGAGGAAGGCGACAGGGTGGTGACGATGGGGAATCTGCTTCTGGATTCGCAAGCTCAGCTCAACGCCGGCAACGCCGCTCCCGCGAAGACCGAGACAGCGCCGCCGACTGCCGCGCTGACTACCGAAGCGTCGAAGGCCACGGAAGCTTTCCTGACCGCCCTCTCCAATCTGGGGGCATCTTTGGCGGCAGACGACCTGGAACGGTTTAACCAGGAGCGCTCCCGCATCGCGGAGTCGCTGACCGCGTTGCTCGCCGCGATCGGCGACACAGCGGTCTGGAAGCCGCTTCTCTCCGAGGTTTCCCGGGAATCCTCGATCCCACAGGCCCTGGATCTCCCGACGGCACGCCAGTCTTTCCATCGTCTCAGCGGCTCGGCCTCGAACTTCGCCAAGGCGGCTCAACGACAGCCAGGCTTGGGCACCTTCAAAATTTATCAATGTCCCATGACGGCCAAGGCGTTCCCAGGCGCTCCGAAAACCGGCGTCTGGCTTCAAGGAGGAGGTCCGATCCGGAATCCCTACTTCGGAGCCGAGATGCTTGATTGCGGCACCGAAATCAAACCCTGAGGAACCTACATGATCAACCGACTCATCGAATGGTCGTTGCGGAATCGGTTCTTGGTAGGGTGCTTCACCCTCGTGCTCATTGGATGGGGAGTTCGCAGCGTCTACCAAACTCCCGTCGATGCCATTCCCGATCTCAGCGAGAACCAAGTGATCGTTTTCGCAGACTGGCCGGGACGCAGTCCACAAGAGGTCGAGGACCAGGTCACTTACCCGCTCTCCGTGAACTTGCAAGGGTTGGCGGGCGTCAAAACCGTACGCGCCAACTCGATGTTCGGGTTCACGCTGATCACCGTCATCTTCGAGGATCGAGTGGACAACTATTTCGCGCGCTCTCGCGTGCTCGAGCGACTGAACTATCTCGGCGATGCGCTTCCATCGGGGGTGATTCCCAAACTCGGTCCGGACGCCACGGGCTTGGGTTGGATCTACCAATACTACCTGCATGTGGATCCCGCCAAGGCTCAGGGCGGAGGTTACGATCTCGGCGAGCTTCGCGCGTTGCAGGACTGGTTTATTCGCTACCAGCTCAACGCAGTTCCCGGAGTCGCGGAGGTAGGCAGCATCGGAGGTTTTGTTCAGCAATACCAAATCGAGGTTTCCAGTCGCCGCATGCGCGCCGCTTCCGTGTCGCTCCAGCAGGTCATGGCTGCCGTTGAGCAGAGCAATCTTAACGTGGGTGGGAAAGTGATCGAGGAGAACGGGATGGAGTTTGTTGTCCGCGGGGTCGGGCTGGTGAAATCCTTGACCGACCTGGAAAACATCGTCCTGCTCGAAAAGGACGGAGTCCCTGTGTATCTGAGGGATGTCGCCACCGTCGAGAGAGGCGGCGACTTTCGCCGCGGAACCCTGGATGTCGGGGGACGGGAGGTGGTGGGGGGAATCGTGGTCATGCGCACCGGCGAAAACGCGATGGAGGTCATTAGCCGCGTGAAACAGAAGATTGCCTCCATCGGGTCCAGCTTGCCGCCCGGAGTGACCATCCGTTCATTCTATGACCGCAGCGAGCTGATCGAGCGAACGATCGACACCCTGAAGCATGCTCTCGCCGAAGAAGCGATCCTCGTCACCTTGGCGCACATCCTCTTCCTATTCCATTTTCGCAGCATCCTCATCGTCACCTTTCCCCTGCCCCTGAGCATTCTGATCTCCTTTATCCTGATGAGGCAGTTCGGAATGACCTCGAACATCATGTCACTCTCCGGCATCGCCATCGCGATCGGGGTGCTGGTGGATGCGGCCATTGTCATGACCGAGAATGTCATCCGCCACTGCGAGGAGGCCGAGAAGCAGGCCGCCCTCGCTGGCGACGATTCGAAGCCCAACTATTTCAAGCTCACGCTGGAAGCCAGCCAACAGGTGGGACGGCCCATCTTCTTTGCGATGGTGATCATCATTCTGGCCTTCGTGCCGGTCTTTGCGCTTACCGGCCAGGAGGGAAAGCTGTTTCATCCCCTGGCCTTCACCAAAACCTTCGCCATGGCTGGGTCGACGCTGCTAGCGGTGACGGTTGTCCCCGTGCTGTGCGTGCTGCTAGTTCGTGGGCCATTTCATTCCGAAGACCGGAACTGGCTGATGCGGGCTCTGCTGGCGATCTACGATCCGGCCCTGGACTGGTCGCTGAGAAACCGAAAAACGGTGCTGGCTGGAGCCATGTTTCTTCTGGTCGCTGCCCTGGTTCTGGCTCTGGGATTCCCTGCCTCGATCCGCACGCAATTCCAGGATCGGGGATGGACTCGCCTCGCGGCTGCCACCAAGGGAATGGGAACCGAGTTCATGCCAACGCTGAACGAAGGAAGCCTGCTGTTCATGCCGGTGCTGTTTCCCAGCACGTCGCTCACAGAGGTGAAGAGGATCATGGCCTGGCAGGATCAGGTGATCAGCAGCTTCACCCAGGAAGTGGCCTCGGTCGCAGGAAAACTCGGACGCGCCGAGACAGCCACGGATCCAGCTCCGGTCGAAATGATCGAGACGACCATCATGCTCCGCCCGGAATCCGAATGGCGCCCCGGGATGACGCGCGAGAAGCTCATCGGGGAAATGACGGCCAGGCTGACGGAATTACCAGGCTATATTCCCGGATTCCTCCAGCCGATCGAAAATCGGATTCTCATGATCAGCACAGGTATCAGGGCCCAGCTCGGCATCAAGATTCTGGGTGATGATCTCAACGCGCTTCAGCAGAAAGCCTATGAGGTGGAGCAAATCGTGCGGCAGGTGCAGGGGGCAGTCGGCGTTGCGCCATCGCGAGTCCAGGGCAAACCGTATCTGGAGATCGAGGCCAACCGCATCGCCATGGCTCGGTATGGTCTCCGGGTTCAGGATGTTCTGGAAATTGTGGAAACAGGATTGGGCGGCAGAACTGTCTCCACCACCCTCGAAGGTCGCCAACGCTTCCCCATCCAAGTGCGACTGGACCGTCAGGAGCGGGAGGATCTGGAGAACTTGGCGCAGATTCTGGTGGCAACGCCCTCAGGCAAAACGATCCCACTCGGACAGCTCGCCTCGCTGCGGCGTGTTCAAGGACCCAGTGAGATTGCCAGCGAGAACGGCCGGTTGAGGGTCTTCGTTCAGGCGAACGTGCAGGAGCGAGATCTCGGTGGGTTCGTTCAGGAGGTTCAATCTCGATTGGAAAAGGAGATCATTCCGCACCTTCCCAAAGGCATGACAATTGAGTACAGCGGCCAATACGAACACCAACTTCGGGCGCGTCAAACCCTGACCCTGATCGTGCCGGCCGTTCTGCTCATCATCTTCGTGCTGTTGTTCATGGTTTATGGGAGCGCCAAGGAGGCGGCGCACGTCATCTTGGCGGTGCCATTCGCACTGACCGGCGGGGTCTTCCTCCAATGGTGGCTAGGCTACCACTTCAGCGTCGCGGTATGGGTCGGCTACATTGCGCTCTTCGGAACCGCCATTCAGACCGGAGTGGTAATGGTCGTTTACCTAGAGGAACGACTTCACAAGAAGCAAAAGGAGCGCGGTGCGCTTTTCAGCCGTGCGGACCTGGTGGATGCCGTCAAGGATGGAGCCCGGCTTCGGTTGCGTCCAAAAGTCATGACCGTCGCCACCATCGTCGCCAGCCTGCTCCCGATTATGTGGAGCACCAAGACCGGAGCTGAAATCATGAAGCCCCTGGCTACGCCCGTGATTGGTGGCATGATTAGCAGTCTGCTCCACATCCTGATCGTAACCCCCGTGATCTTCACCTGGCTGCGGGAACGCGAACTCAAAAAAACGACCAAGTGAGCCGAAACGGCCTGCCTATTTCGTAGGCGCTTTGTGAGCGAACCACTGACGTTCCACCGCATAGTCCAGGAGGGTTTCCATAACCGGTCCCCGTCCAGACCCGTCCCGGTCATGAAAGCATTGGCAGGCGGCCAAAACCCGCCCCGCACCATGGGTATATTCTGCAAACGTAGGCCTGCCGGCATCCGCCTTTTCCTCGACGGTCTCCGCCACCAAGATCTGCGCCTCCTTCGGAACATTGATAAGATACCCGTGGCTGGCAAAATTCGCGCGAATCTTCCGGCCTCCTAGGGGCTCTACGACCGGATGTCCGGGAAGCAGGATCGTGTTCTCCACCGCTCCGTGGCTAACCATGGTCACCCCCCTCGGGAGGGGGAGGGAGGCAGATTCCGCCCCGTTCAACTCCAGGACCAGCGTACCACCGTTGGTCACAAATCGGTCGAACTTCGCGGCGTGGAGCCGGTAGTTCTTATAGAATTCGGTCCGCCCCTGCGCCCCTGGGATGATGATCGTCTGATAACGGGTCAGATCGGTGGCTCCCATGTCGGCGGAGGTTTTGGAATGAAACGGAATGTTCAGGGCTTCCAAGGCCTCCTCAAAGTCGGGGGTCCGATTCCACGAGGGAGTATCCCGGAACAGCAGGGTTACCGGTGGGGAGCCGTCGGTGCTGGTTGCAGGCGCGGGAGCCTTGGCGGCAAACAAGGGGATAACCAGCGAAGCGGTGACCGCCACCAGAAAGAGCGCCGCCGCTCCGAGCAGAGATTTAGTCTTGCTTTGGACCATAAACATGAGGGTTTCTTGAACGATAGGAAGAGTCGAAACGGTCGTCTGCTTTTGAAAAGCTACGGAGATGGCTGTGGCGACAAAACTCGCCGGAGCAGCGTGGGCTCCCTGTGCCGAAAGCAGACCGACGAGAGCGGCCAGGGGGATAGCTACGCCGCGCTTCCGAAAGATGAGGCGAAGTTTTTCAACGGCACGCGAGAGCCGCATCTTGGCCCCATCCTCGCTAGTGCCTAGAGATCGCCCGATCTCCTGATGGCTCTTGCTCTCGAAGAAGCGAAGCAGAATGGCGGTCCGATCTCGCTCCGGCAGTTGCTCGAGCGCTTCGTTCAAGAGCGGCAAGACGCGCTCCTCCTCAGGGGGTAATATATGCGGGGGGGCCATTTCGGCAGCTTTCGTTTCCCAATACTCCCGACGGACCTTCGCCCGTTGTGCATTGGCCACTGCAAACCGCGTGGCGCGGAAAAGCCACCCGGGAATCAAGGTGTCCGGTGGGATAGTGGCCGCCTTTTCCGCAAGAACGATGAACACAGCTTGGGTCACATCATCCGCCAAGTGCGCATCCCCGGTCTGACGCCAAGCCAAGGCATGCACCATATGGATGTGGCGCTCCACGAGCACACGAAACGAGGACTCCGAGCTATTTCGGACGTAATCGTGCAGGAGATCAATGTCACTGGGAGCCATGATAGGCAGTCTATATATAACCGCCGATCCGGGGAAAAGGTAACAGTAAAGATCAGCCATGTTCCCACGCACCACGGCAGTCCGACACCAGCCCTGGGGAATGGCCTTTTAAGCAATCGGCTCCGTCCTCCTGTTACTCGAGCCGATAGAACCTCGTGGGGCCATCCTCCGGCAGACGATAAGGACGCGCCGCCATCGGCACAGGTAGCCACGGTCCCAGCAACGAAGCAGACTCCTTAAGCACCGCAGACTCCTGGTTCCACATCAGATAACCTTCCCTCCCCCAGACCACCCATTCCAATCGCACCGGCGCCGACACAGGTAGCCCCTCCAATTCGAGATCGAAGTGAGCATCTCCCGAGGTCGCACTCGATTGGTGCAACTCCACAGCGAGCAGGTTGTCTCCGGCTACCAAGAAGGAACTACTGACATTCGTTGGGAAGTAGCTCGTTTCATCGGTGACACTCCCGGATGCCGGCGTGCCATACTTCAGCTCTGGGAGATCAGGCATGTTCATGCGAAAGAGCGGAACTCCGTTGAGATAGACGGCGACGCCGTCATCGCGGCGAACCGCGAACCGCAGAGACCCGATGTCTTGCGGAGTCGTCACACCAAAGTGAGTCCGAAAGTAGTAAGTCAGCGGCCGTGGCTCAGGCCCCGAGTCGGAAGGTTTCAACATCGTGCCTTCCGGACCATCCCCATAACCCATCGGACTCGGCCCCTGAGGCCAGTCCTCATCGGAGAAGGACAATAGCTTCCAGGCCTGACCAAGGTCTTGGGCGTTGTCGCGGTATTTCCAAACCGAGCCGCGTGCAACCAGCAGCTGGGAAGCCCTCTCAGGCACCCGCTGCACGAACACAACATCCCGCCCCGAAATCTCGGCCTGATCGCCCTCAACCAGCCGCGCTCGGGCAAAGCCCGCCCAAGCGGGTGCGATGGGCAACCTCGCCTGGATCTCTCCCGGTGCGAAAGACAGGACGCCGGGGATCGTGCGGCCGTCATCCGTCTGCCAAAGATACCGCAGCACCACCGGTTTTAAGCACGCCATGCTGAGTCGTACCGGAAGCCCCCCTTGGAGTTCAGACGCGGTGGCGATGGAGCCCCGGGTGGCGAATCCTGCCCCCACCACCTCGCGAGCCCCAAAAACTGCCAGCCGATTAGCATCCTCCGCCGGGCTCCAAATGCGATTGGCTGGAAAATACTCGTTGGCTCGGGTCAGCCAGTTGTCCTGAACCAGCATTTGACCGGTTGCGTTGGTCCACCCGGAACTCCGCCAATTGAAACCAAACACGTCCCGATGGTTGTTCAGGATGAGGCAATTTGTGGCCGTGATCCTACCGTCGTAGCGACCGATGCTCGGATAGTTGTCGCCGTGCCGAACCCCCACCTGGTTGGCCAAAAACAAGCAGTGGTCCGCCACGCCTATCGGCGCGTCATAGCCATCCTCCAATCCCTGACCACAGTCGAAATAGACCGTATCGCGCGCCATCACGTCCTTGGCGCCCGACAGCGAGTTGCCTTCATGAAAAATGGACTCAAACCAGCAGGACTGATACCTGAGTTTCGCCGCGCCGCTCCCGCCCGAATCGACGCCATCGTCCTTGGTCCAGCCGAAAAGTGTGTTGGTAAATCCGTGATCCCCGCTCACGAGATACAGCGCGTCGTTGTCACCATCCACAAAGGCGGCAGTGTCGCTCGGACATTCGATAAAGGCGCTGTCATTCACGCGAAACTGAGCGCCCGTGAACTCGCCCCCGCTGGTTGCTCGCTGCATCAGAAAGTGATTGAATTCGAACAGGCCGCCCTTCACCGAGTGACCCAGCTGCCCCGCCAGGCTGATCGCGGCCGAGTCGGTGAGCCGAACGCGCTGATCGTCGTTCACAAAAAAGAGCGCCTGCTCCTTTCGGTGGCTCCCCGGATTTCCGGACTTGGAAAACCAATGTGGATCGCCTCCACTCCCCACGAAAACGACCCCCGTGCCATCGATCTCGCCGGTGCCGGCGCGCATGGTAAATCCACCCCAAGGTTTATTCGCCACTGCGGGAACGAAAACCACCGGTTCCCTGCGCGATCCAAGGATAAGCACCCGGCCATTGTTGGTAATGTCCACCAAAGGTTCCAGACGCACCACAGTTCCAGCTCCAATCGTCAGGGTGCCGCCGGCAGGTACGGTCAGGTTGCCCGTGACATGAATCCGAGACCCTGACGTCCACTCGGTCTGGGCTCCGAGAATTCCGTTGGCCGGCAGCCACACGACCGAGTCTTCCAGAACCACTTCGTTGGTCGCCTCCAGCCCAGCCACCCGCGCCCGATACACGAGGGTGCGCGCGGGGCCGCTCAGGAGAAGGAGATCGGAGCCGACCCCACGCCGGAGCCAGGGTCCGGAAAGCTCGTCGCCTCGCACCAACCCGTTTACGCGGAGGGCGTGGCCCTCCGAGTCCTCCACCCAGGCCACTATCGGAAGTTCCAGCCCCATCGGAAGCCGCGCAGGCATCAGCAGTCGCAGGCGCCCCCCTTCAAACTCCTGCGCAGCCGATGGGATCGACGGACTCGGGATATGTGTCGGCAATCCCCACTCGGTGCCAACACGTGTGCTGTCGGCGATGAGGAATCGCAGGATCCGCACCTCCACCGAACCCATGCTGGACGTACGCTCGACTCGCAGCTCGTAAAAATCGGGCAGGGAGAGCGTCACGTTCGTGTTGAGGGGAAACGACTGGTCGTTCAACGAGGCTAGGTAGCTGTAGCCGGCTTCGACCGGAACCTTCAACGACGCCGAGTCGGTATAGGTCTGTTTGTCCGCCACCCCCTCCACCGGAATGGCAGCGCGCCCTGCCGGACTGAGCAACATCAGCCAGAGAATCAACAGCATTCCAGTGGCGCGAACTAATTTACCGGGTTTCATCCCACATCAATACCATCAAAATTTGGCTTGTCTACCCGCCAGCGACGCCGTAGCGATAGGGGTATGTCAGCCCCCAACGATACCTCACGCCTCATGGGTTCTTCCCGACGTCACTTTCTGCAGGCCAGCGCCACTCTCGGCGCGGCGGCTATCGCCTTTCCAGCCATCCTGCGTGGCCAGAACCTCAATAGTCGAATCAACGTCGCGACCATCGGAGCCGGGGGCAAGGGCAGCTCGGACACCGATGAAACCGCCAAAGCCGGTGGTCATATCGTCGCGCTCTGCGATGTGGATCGAGGCACGCTGGATGCCCGGGGCGCCAAGTATCCCGAAGCCAAGCGCTACCGAGACTATCGGAAGATGCTCGAGGAAATGGATAAACAAATCGATGCGGTCATCGTGGCTACGCCTGATCACGTTCACGCCCACGCGAGTCTGCTGGCGATGAAAATGGGCAAGCACTGCTTTTGCCAGAAGCCGCTCACTCACTCGGTCTATGAGGCGCGCAAGATGCGCGAGACCGCCGCGAAAATGAAGGTGGCCACGCAGATGGGCAACCAAGGCAGCGCGGGCGATGGGCTTCGTCGGGCGGTTGAGGTCATCCAATCGGGAGCCATCGGACCGGTCCGCGAATTGCACGTCTGGAGCAACCGCCCGATCTGGCCCCAAGGAGTGGATCGTCCAGATGGGTCAGATCCCATCCCCGAAACCCTCGATTGGGACCTGTGGCTGGGGCCGTCCCCGTATCGGCCCTATAAGAAGGGCGTGTATGCTCCCTTTGCGTGGCGCGGCTGGATGGACTTTGGCACCGGTGCCTTGGGGGACATGGCCTGCCATACGGTCAACATGCCCTTCCGGGCGTTGAAGCTGGGCTATCCGACCAGCATCGAGGCGCGCTCCTCGGCCATGAAGAAGGAAACCTATCCCAGTGCGTCGGAGATCATCTTCCAATTTCCCAAACGCGATGGGCTTCCCCCTTTGGAATTTCACTGGTACGACGGCGGTCTCAAGCCGTTTTCCGAAAAGAGCCACCGCATCCTGGACCACTTGAACAAAGGAGATGCCAAAGGCGACAAGAAACTGCCAGGCAGCGGTTGCCTGCTCATCGGCGACAAAGGCCATCTCTACTCCCCCGACGACTACGGTTCGCAGTTCTTCCTGTTGCCAGAAACGAAATTCCAAGGTTACAAAGGACCTAAGGAAACCATTCCACGCAGTCCTGGTCACTATAAGGAGTGGATTGAAGCCATCCGTGGAGGCAAGCCGGCCTACTCCAACTTCGACGTGGCGGCCTATCTCACCGAAATCATCCTGTTGGGGTGCGTGGCGATGCGGGTGGGCAAAAAGCTCGAGTGGGACGGCCCGAACATGAAGGCGCTCAACGCCCCGGAAGCCGAGCAATACGTCAAGCTGGCCTACCGACCCGGCTGGGAGCTGCCCGTCTAGCAGGCCGTCGGCGTCAGCCTGTGGAGACGTTGCACTTCGGTCTTAGCTTTTTCTGGGACTGCTCTTCTCAAGCGGCTCCTACAGGGCTCGAAGGGAAGGCCGAGACAACCTCCAAGGAAGAGTTTTGCCCACGGAACACACAGAACACACGGAGTCGGAGGCAATTCAGCAGAAGAGTAACTTCAGTCGGCTCGGCCACTCGCCCCGCACCCGCGGTCGGGGTTGCGGTCTCTCCTCGGATCCGTGTGGTCCGCGTGGTCCGTGGGCAAAATGTCCCCGTTCCCAGGCTTCCGCACCTGCCAACGAACGGACTTACACCGCAGAGGCGGGAAGGGCGCAGAGAGGGAGAGCAACGGGTGAACCACGGATTTCGCTGATTCCACGGATTAAGAATCCTGAAGGCATCGGAATCTCCAGACGTCGGCTCCTCCAGAGGAAGTGGAGCGAACCTCAGATCGCCTCGCGACTCCGCGAGGAACATCGCCGACCAGGAAAGTCACTTAAACGTCAAATGTGTCTCACGTTCTTCAATTGACGTTTCGAGAAGATCTGTGAACAATCATCCAATGCTATCGCGGAACGATTCTCTAGTGCTGCCTGTACTGTCTCTTTGTTACGGGATCCTGTGCTCTTCACTCCTGGTTGAGGTAGCCCAGGCAGCCAACCCCCCCCCGCCCTTTCGTCGATCACCCTATCTTCAGTTTGCCAGTCCTAATCTCATGCACGTGGTTTGGCGCACTGAGGGCCCCATTGATCCCGTGGTCCGTTACGGGAGTGATCGCAATCATTTGACCGAGCGGGTCCGCGGCGGCTCCATTGTCACGCGAGCCTCTCTTGGGACTAACGGTCAGGAGATGCTTCCTCGGTGGAAGGCTTTGCGAACTTCGGCAAACCTTGCATTGCCCAAGTTGCACTCAGCCCCAGTTGGGACCTTCCAATACGAAGCCAAGATTGCCGACCTCAAGCCCGACACTCAGTATTACTACGCGGTCTACGACGGTGACAAGCGGCTCACGCCCGCGGATGACACCTACTATTTTCGAACTCAGCCGCTCGCTGGCACCGCCCGGCCCATTCGCTTCTGGGTGCTTGGCGATGGCGGGACCGGACGCGAGGCGCAGAAGGCGGTGCACGACGCCATGACAAGCACCGTACTGAAAGAGGGCGTGCCGCTTGACTTTTGGATCCATGTTGGAGACATGGCCTACAACACGGGTCGTGACATGGAATTCCAAACACGGTTCTTTGAGTCTTACGAGCAGACCCTGCGCAACAAGGTGTGCTGGCCGACCATGGGCAACCACGAAGGCCATACCTCCAAGGGGACCACGGGTGTTGGACCTTACTACGACGCCTACGTGGTGCCGACTCGCGCCGAGGTGGGCGGCTTCGCTTCGGGAACTGAAGCCTATTACTCCTACGATTACGGAAACATCCATTTCATCTGCCTGGACTCGCACGACATGGATCGGAAACCCACCGCGCCGATGGCAAAGTGGCTCAAGACGGATCTAGAGAAAACCAAAGCAGATTGGATTGTCGCCTTCTTTCATCACCCCCCCTACACCAAAGGGAGCCACGACAGCGACAAGGAGAAGGACCTGATCGAGATGCGTCGCTACATTGTTCCCATCCTGGAGGCGGGGGGAACCGACGTGGTCCTAACCGGCCACTCCCATACCTACGAACGCTCCATGCTGATGGATGGAGCTTACGCGACCAACACGGTCTCGGAGAACGTCATTCTGGATGATGGAGATGGCGATCCCGCTGGAGATGGCGCGTATCGCAAGAGTGCAGGGATTCACCCCCATGAAGGCACCGTCCAAGTCGTGACGGGCAACGCGGGCCAGACCCTCAGCCGTGTAGGTAGCCTACCCGTGATGCGCCGAATCATTCTCGAGCACGGCTCGGTCATTGTCGATGTGCATGGCGACACCCTGGTGGCACGCATGATCAATCGCAACGGGAACGTGCGGGACCTCTTCAGCATCATCAAACGCGGCGTGGTCACTCCGACTCGAGTCGGTAACCCGTGGCAGCCCGCGGAATATAAAAAGTCCAGCTCAGAGCCAAAGGACAAAGCCGCTCCTGCCGTCGATCACAAGATCGTCATACCCCAGCACGCTCAGTGGGAGTATCTGGCGGGTTCGCACCCTCAGGGCATGGGGTGGACACGGCTGGGTTTCGCCGGAAAGGATTGGAAAACAGGCGTTGGCGGCTTTGGCTATGGCGAGGGTGAGTTTAAGACCGAACTCAAGGAGATGCGTCGGAAGTTCTCCACGGTCTATCTACGCAGGGAATTTGAGGTTGCCCAGGCGGACGCCATCACGGAAATGGGGCTTCAGATCGATTATCGAGATGCCTTCATTGCCTATCTCAACGGACGCGAGGTAGTGCGGCAAAATGTCGGCCGTAGCAGCGGCCGGAACGCCCAGGGAGTCAAAGCGCGTGAGGATCGCGGGCGCGTTTATCTCACCCTCAAAGATTTCCAAAACCACCTCAAGGATGGGGTGAACGTGCTCGCTATCGAAGGCCACACCTCCGCTGCGGACACTCTGGACTTCTGCTTGGATCCGATCCTGGTACTGGAAGACTAGGGATTATGAAACCTTTCCAATCACTTGGGCTGGTGGCTGCCATGTGCGCCTGGTTAGGACTGGCGGGTTCCCTGGCCGCACACGAGGGTCCCGAGCATGAAATTGAGGAACTGACGGAGTTGTTGAACCGCGGAGAGACTGCGGACTTGTTCCTACAGCGTGCCATTGAGTATCGCGTGCTCGGCAAACTCGGTGAAGCCGCGCGTGACCTTGAGCAAGCCATCCGCCTGGGTCCGGAAAAGCTGCTGGTACACCGGGAACTGGGACGCGTGTATTTCTCTCTCGGCAAGACGAACGAAGCCCTCGATACCATCTCCCACGCCCTGAAGCTCAAGACCGACGAGCCCAACGAGCTGGCAGCCCTGCACGCCTCACGCGCGGAAATCCTGAAGGCTCGGGCCGACTACAAAAAAGCACTCGAAGACTGCAACCACGCCATCCAACTGCATAAACAGAACGTGGATTGGTATCTCCTCCGCAGTGACCTGCACGAGCGACTAAAGCAGCCCAAGGAGCGGCTCGATGGCATTCGGCAAGGGATCGACGAGACCGGGAGCGGCGTTCTCGAACTGGAATGGATCGAAGCGCTCTTGGATGATAAGCAGTTTGCCGAAGCGTTGAAGAAGATCGAGCCGGAGCTGCAAAGCTCGCGCATCCGCAGCTCCTGGCTGGTCCGACGCGCCCGCGCTCAGCAGGGCCTCGGCAAAAACGAGGCAGCCAAGACCGATCTTGAGGATGCCATTCAGGAGATGAGCACTCGGATCAACCCGAGTTCCCCGGATGTCACCCTTCTGACCGAACGAGCCCAAGCCCACGAAATGCTCAAGGATCGGGATGCCGCCAAATATTGGTACGAACAGGCGCGGGACGCTGGTGCCGAGGATTGGGTTAAAGAGAAGATTAAAGCCATCAAAGCCGAAGAGGACGCCGAGAAAGAACCCAAGGAGAAGTCCCCAGAGAAATCGAAGGAGAAGGACAAGGAAAAGGACAAGTCCGCCCCCTGAACGTGATTTCGCCCTACCCCATATCGTCACTGAGGTAGGGAGAGACTCTGTCGAGCCCATTCCTGCCCCAGGCGCTGGACAACAAGGGGGCAACTCCGCGAGGGTGGACAGGGGACAGGTGACCCTCTCCCCATCGGCTCTCCACAACGCAGCTCCCACCAAGTTCGACCATCTTGGGCTCATCAGGGCTCGAGCAGAGTCTCGCCCTACCCCTTCCTCGGACCGCTTCGCGATCAAATCTCATCCTACTCCCTATGCTCACCAAGGTCGACAAACTACCGTCTTGATGTCCAGGACCGCTCCGGGCACCTTTTCATTCATGTCTCCCTCGGTTCGCCTTTGGCCAATCTGCTTCGCACTCTGTCTAACGCTTTTTCCTTTCTCTGGAGATGCCGCGTCAACCCTTGAAGTGGGCGCTGCCTCGGTGGACCTGCAGGGAGAAGACCAAATGGTCATCGCCGGAGGAATCACCGCAGGCAAAGTCGTCGGACAGGAAGGAAGACTGCGTTGTATTGCCACCGTTCTTCGCCAGGGCGCCACCCGCCTTGCCATCGTCGCCTGCGATGTTCTGATGATGACCCGCCAAACCTTGGATCCCGTGGTGGCGGACATCGAGCGCGCGACGGGCATTCCCGCCTCTCACATCCTCATCAACTGCACCCACACGCATCACGCCCCTAGCACGATGCGCGTGCATGACTATGGTCCAGATGAAGCCTTCACGCGGCAGGTGCAGGCTGCGATCGTCGAAGCAACCCGCCGCGCAGCCACCAACCTGGCACCCTGCACCTTCCATTTTGCGCTGGGCGAGCAGGCCACCGTGGGCCAAAACAGCCGCGTACTGCTCTCCGACGGCGAGATCTACTGGATTGGACCCCAGACCAATTTTGTAAGACCCACCGGTCCCTTCGATGCCGAGCTGCCTGTCCTGGCCTTCCGCGATTCCATGAATGCCTGGAGGTCCGTCCTCTTCAACCATAGCACTCATTCCATAGGAACGAAGACGCCCGGCAAACGTTCAGCCAGCATCTATGGCCTCGCCACCCAGGAACTCGAGAGCGAGTTGGGAGGAACGTTTTGCTTTCTCGAGGGCGCATCAGGTTCGACGCACAATCTGAAGCTCACCGGCGAGGAATGCATCCGCAGGATCAAACAGTCGGTGAAGGAGACCCTGGAACAAGCCCAGCCACGGGAAGTCGCGCGTCTGGATTCCATTAAACGGTCCGTGAATTTCAAAGTCCGTCGTTTTGACGAGCAAGCAGAGGATGCGGCCGTGCTGCGCTACTGTCGCAAATACGCCCCGGGCAGCTCCGAAGTCATCGCCAAGGTGTTCCGCAACATGCGCAGCGAGCTGAGCTCCTCTCAAGGCCAGGAACGATCCACGTGGGTTCAGGCGATGCGCATCGGCGATGTGGCGGTCGTGGGCGTGCCGGCAGAGTATTTTACGCAACTGGGAATCGACATCAAGAACCGCTCTCCCTTCCGGCATACCTACGTCGCGGAGCTGGCTAACGATTGGGTCGGCTACCTGCCTAACCTGGAAGGTCACAAACTGGGCGGGTACCAGGTCTGGACCGGTTATCACAGCTATGCCGAGCCAGGCACCGGAGAACGCATCGCCGATCTGGCCGTGACCCTGCTGAAAGAGCTCGCCGGCAAGGCTCCCGAAACGACACTCAGTCCATGATATGACTGCTCGACTTCTCCTCTCTCTGGCCTGGGCCGCTGCGGTCGTGCGCGTTTGCTCGGCTGCTTCCGACCCCGTTTTCTCCGGACCACAACCCGGGGAGAAGTTAACTCCCTTTCAAGTGATCGAGATCAACGGAGTTGCCGCCGGCAGCCCTCGGAGGATCCTCGAGGGAAGTTCTGACCGCCCGCTGGCGATTGTGTTCCTGCACGGACTGGAGCGTTCGCTTGTTCCCTTGCTGAGGGTGGTCGACGAATACGGAGCGCTTCGGCAGGACCGGCTGCAAACGGAGATCGTGTTCCTGGCCGCCGACCGCATCGCCGGCGAGCAGCGCATCAAAGCGGCCACCACGTCTCTGAAGCTGAAATCGCATGTAGGCCTGTCGATCGATGGCGCCGAGGGGCCGGGCAACTATGGGCTGAACAAGGATTGCCTGATGACCATCCTGGTCGCCACCAACAGACAGGCCGCCGCGAACTTCGCCCTAATCCAGCCCGGCATCGCGGATGCCCCCAAGGTCCTCGAGGCTTTGGCCAGGACCTGTGGCGACACCAACCCGCCAACGGCCGCGGAATTGAGTGGGCGGACCCGCGGGCCCGCTGGCCCAGGCGAGCGGACGGACAGGATGAAAGCGGAGGACGAGAAGGCCGCCAATCCGAAGAAGGAACCGTTCCCTGGAGCGGTTCCAACCGATGAAAGGCTTCAAGGCCTCCTGCGAAGCTTCATCCGAAAAACCAACGACATCGCCGTAGTTGACCAGATCCTCGCCGACGTCCGCTCACACATCCATGGGAACCCCGACCTCCAGAAACAGGCGATCGACGGTTGGATCCGGATCCTTCACTTCGGGGATCGCTACGGAACCGACTACGCGCGAAAGAAGGGTCAAGAGTTTCTCTCGGAACTTCAACCCCCACGCAGACCATGAACCGCCGGGGCGTCATCCTGTTCGCCCTCCTGCTCCTCGCCTCGCCACACGCCGATGCTGAGACGCTCTCCTTCCGCACCTCGATTATTCCTGTTCTGACCAAGGCGGGATGTAACGCCGGCGCCTGCCATGGCGCTGCCACCGGTCAAGGCGGCTTCAAGCTCAGCCTTCTGGGATATGATCCGCACGATGACCATGATCGGATCACGAGAGAACTAGGAGGACGCAGGCTCGATCTGGTCCGCGCCGACGACAGTCTACTCCTGCGCAAAGCGTCCAACCGGATCGATCACGAGGGCGGACGCCGCTTGCGCCTCGATTCGCACCCGTACGAACTGCTCAAACGCTGGATCGAAAAGGGCGCACCCTACGGCCCCGCCGAACTCCACGTAGCAGGCATCGCAGTAGATCCCTCCGATCAACTCTTTTCCGCAACGAACCAAACACGGCAGCTAAGAGTTGTAGCCAGGCTCTCCGACGACACTCTCTCCGACGTGACGAGCCTGTCCTTGTTCACGTCGAACGATGAGGAAATCGCCGAGGTGTCCGCCACCGGACTAGTTCGCTCCGTTCGACCAGGCCTGACCGCCATCATGGTGCGCTACTCCGGACATGTGGCCGCCTCCCGGATCGGAATACCCTTTGAAGGCCCCAAGGTCACAGCCAACCCGCAGCTGGCCGTGAATTTTGTCGATCAGCACATCCAAGCGGAGCGGCAGCGGCTCAACGTTCCTGCTTCTCAACTCTGCAGCGACGAGGAGTTCATTCGCCGGATCCACCTGGATCTGGCGGGAACGCTGCCCGAGCCTGAGCAGGTCGTCAGGTTCCTGGAACTCCCTGCCTCTCCGGCCAAGCGCGCCCAGGTGATCGAGGAGTTGCTGGATAACGAAAGGTTTGTGGACTATTGGACGCTAAAGATGGCGGATCTCCTGCTGCTCAATGGCAAGGACGAAGCCGCCACCACTTACTATCGCTGGCTGCGCAACCAAATCGCGACACGCGCGCCTTTCGACCAATGGGCTCAAGCCCTGCTCACCGCGACGGGGGACCTGGCGGTCGTGGGCCCCGCCAACTTCATGACGCTCGCCGTCGATCCGCGGGACTTGTCGGAACATGTCGCGCGCATCTTTCTTGGCACTCAAATCGCCTGTGCCCGGTGCCATGCGCACCCGTCCGACCAGTGGACCCAGGAGGACTATCACAGGTTTGCCGCCTATTTCGCCCGGCTCAACCGGGATGGCGGTGCCATCCAGATCTCCCAGCGAGGAGAAGTGGACCATCCCAAGACCGGCCAGCCACTGGCGCCCCAGGCACTCGGTGCCCCCCCTAATAAGCCGCAGGCGGAAGGCGTTGACCGCCGCGTGGAACTCGCCGCGTGGCTCACGTCTCCACACAACCCTCGCTTCACGCACACGATCGTCAATCGAGTTTGGAAACATCTGCTCGGCCGTGGCCTGGTAGAGCCCGAGGACGATCACCGGCCCACCAACCCTCCAAGCCATCCCGCGCTCCTGAACGCCCTAGCCCAAGAGTTCATCCAGCATCGACTCGACCTGCGCCACCTCGTCCGGACCATCGTCCTGTCCGAAACCTACCAACTCAGCTCTCAGGCCAGTGACGCGAACCGAACGGACTCGAAACTGTATTCGCACGCGCAGGTCAGGAGCCTGCCCGCCGCCGTGTTCGTTGACGCGGTCGCACAGGTCACGGGCGTCCCCGATGTATTCCCGGGGTATTCTCCCGGCACCCGGGCCGTCCAACTCCTGAGCCCAGCAATACCCTCCCCCGCCCTGGATATTCTAGGCCGGTGCCAACGCAAGCAGTCCTGCGGGAGTCCTACCCAACCAGGCGGCGGCGGCCTGGCGCAAGCCCTTCACCTGATCAATGGCTCAACGATCAACGAGAAAATCAGCGGCGATCGAGTCGCCCGGTGGCTGCCACAATCGGATCAGGAAATCATCCTCAATCTTTATCTGCGGGCGTTCGCCCGACGACCTTCAGCCAACGAGATGAACGAATGGAACTCACTTCTCTCGCGCCGAAGCGATCGCCAGGAGGCCATTCAGGACCTCATCTGGACCGTGCTCAACTCCCGCGAATTCTCCGTGAATCATTGACGCGCCTCATGAATCCTCACTCGCTTTCGATCGGCCAGCGCTGCGACGGGGTGTCCCGGCGAGACTTCCTGCAACTGGGGCTGTTGTCTGGCCTGGGACTCAGCCTTGCCGACTTGTTGCGGCTGCGCGCGTCGGCAGCCGGTAGACGCACGGAGCCTCGGGCCAAGGCGTGCATCTTGATCTGGTTGGATGGAGGGCCGAGCCACCTCGATACGTTCGACCTGAAACCGGACGCACCTTCCGAGATCCGCAGCCAGTTCCGTCCCATCCCCACCAATGTGCCTGGCCTGAGCATCTGCGAACATTTGCCGCGCACGGCAGCAATGATGAATGAAGTGGCGTTGATCCGATCGCTCACCCACGAACTCGGCAACCATGACACGGGTTCCAGTTTCCTGCTCACCGGCCATCGGCCCAAACCAGCCCTGGAGCACCCCAGCCTCGGCAGCATCGTGGCGCACGCTCAGGGTGCGAACTCGGTGTTGCCACCCTATGTTGCCATTCCGGGTGACTCCGTTGGAGGCAACTCCAATGCGGCGCGAACTGGCTTCCTGCCGCGCGCCTTCTCTGCCTTCAACGTGGGAACCGATGCGGCCCGAGTTCCGGGGATGCAGAACCCGGAAGGTGTCACCTTCTCCCGCGCGGAGGAACGTCGCGAAATGCTTCGAAAGATGGATCTTTTCTCCCGTCAGGTCGAACAAAGCTCGGTCACCCAGGAACGCGACGCGTTCTATGAACAAGCCTATCGGCTCCTTTCCTCACCCCAAGCGAAGGCCGCGTTCGATCTCTCCGTTGAGCAACCTCAATCCCGGGAACGTTATGGATCCTCTCGCATCGGCACCGGATGCCTGCTGGCTCGGCGCCTGGTCGAGGCCGGCTCTCGCTTCGTCACTGTGGTCGACCCCGGATGGGACACGCATCAGCAGATCTTCAAGGAGCTGCCCGATTCACGCTTTCCAGGCAGTGGCAAGCTGCCCAGTCTGGATCGAGCGTATTCCGCGCTTCTCGCGGATCTTCGGGAACGCGGCCTGCTGGAGACTACACTGGTGGTCCTGATGGGAGAGTTCGGCCGCACCCCCAAACTCAACGCCGCAGGCGGGCGCGACCACTGGCCCCGTGCAGGATCGGTGTGCCTGGCGGGGGGCGGAGTTCAAGGGGGACGAGTGATCGGAGCCACCAACGGTTTCGGCGAGATCCCCATCGATCGACCCGTAGGACCGCCGGACCTGGCCTTTTCGATACTGAAACTGCTAGGGGTCGACCCTGCACAGGAGCTCCTCACCGCAAGCGGACGCCCGGTAAAAATCATGAGCGAAGGTGGCTTCATCCATGAACTGGTGTAGCTCAGTGTTAGCCATCTTGCTGAACCTAAGCCTCGTCGGCCGCTCGGCGGCTGTGCCTATTACAGCCCTCAGCTTCTCGCCCGACGGCCAGTCCCTGGTCTCCAATGGCGACCGTCAACTGGCGGTCCGGTCGCCGATCGACGCCCAGATCCTCCGCCACATCCCTTGTGATTTGCCGAAGGTATCGAGTCTGAGCTTTCATCCCCTAGGGCGCTGCCTGGCAGTGGGAGGGGGAACCCCTTCGGTTCGGGGAGAGGTAACCCTATTCTCCTGGCCGGAAGGCCGACCGCTGCATCGCCTCACCAACCACCTGGACTTGGTCACCCAGGTCACCTTCTCGTCGGACGGCGCGCTCTTGGCGGTAGCCTCCGCAGATGGCTTCGCGCGCATTTGGAATTTCGGGGCGGGGGCGGCGCCCACCGGTCGATGGACACTCACGGGACATGTGGGTGCGGTATTGGGGATCGCGTTCAGCCCCTCGGGACGCAGCGTCGTCACAACTGGAGTGGATCGGTCCTTGAAAGTTTGGTCGCGAGTCGACGGAACTCTGCAGCGTTCCCTCAGTCATCACACCGAAGCGGTCCATGCTTTGGCGTTTTCTCCCCTGGCATCCAACTCAACTGGTCCCGTGGTTTGCGCCACAGGGGGAGACGACCGCACTGTCCGAATTTGGCAGCCAGAAATCGGACGCCTCGTGCGGACGATTCGGCATCATGAAGGAAGCGTGCTTAGTCTGGTCTGGTCCGCAGATGCTGGAACGCTGTACTCGGGCGGTCGGGAAGGCATGATCCGGCAAATCGACGGTTCGAGTGACGAGATCAAAGCCCGGTGGGCTGTTCACGCCGACTGGATCTACGCCCTCGCCCTGAGTCCCGATGGCACCCGACTCGCTTCAGGAGACTGGTCCGGACAAATACTCATTCGTCCGCGGTAGCAAAGACAGGTGACGTAGGGATTTGAAGCTCGAGATGCGGAAGACGCCCCCAAAATCTTACCCCCCGTAACAGGTTGCCAAGTGTGACGTTTTCGGTTACAAACTGCGAACCCATCCAACCAGCAGGATCGCGAATGACTTGTAGGGTCCGAGATCCCTCTGAACCTGGACGGAGTTTTGACCAACGAACGCTGTAAATCTGTAGTCATGAAATTTCCATCCTTCCGCCCTTCTCAATGGATCGTCTCCTGCCTGCTGGCAACTCTGGTCTCGCAAACCGCCTCTGCCCAGACGATCGAGCTGATCGGCTACGAATCCACTTGGCGTTACAACGACACCTCCGTCGCGGACAACAACCCCACGCTCAACCTGATCCCCGGGGACCCGGCTGGCGATTGGCGAATGCTGGGGTTCGACGATACCCAGGAGGGCTGGAACGAAGGAGCGGCCCTTTTTGGCAATGATTCGGCGGGTCTCTATCCCTTCCCTTTCACGACCCCCTGGGACCGCACCGGAAGCCGGGTGACTTTCTATGCTCGAACCCATTTTCAATGGAGCGGCGACGCTCAGAACGTGACTCTGGAGAGCACAAACTACGTGGATGACGGGATGGTCGTCTATCTGAACGGTGTGGAAGTTGGCCGGGTCCGAGTGCCAGGCACACCGGGCGAACCCCCGGCGTGGAACGGGCTCGCGGACAACCTCGCGCCTGAAGGGATAAGCGCCTACTTGAAGTGGGCCACCGTGGACGAATCCCCACTGCCGCTGGTCGAGGGGGACAATGTGGTGGCGGTCGAAGTCCATCAGAGTAGCGCCACCAGCTCCGATGTCGTGTTTGCCCTGGCCCTTCGCGCTACCCAGCCCTTCGGACCAACGATTACGGACCAGCCAGGAGCCCTTGTCATCACCGAACGTCAATCCGCTACGTTCAGAGCGGTGGTGTCGGCGTCTCCACCGATTTCCTACCAATGGTTCAAAGGCACGCCAGGGACTGGCGTGCCGATCCCCGATGCGACCGGCCCCTCCTACCTCATTCCCGATGCCAGCTTGGCCGATGCGGGATCTTATTACGTCGAAGTGACCAACCCCCTTCGCACCACGGCGAGCAGCGCAGCGATGCTCACGGTCAGTTTGGACAAGGAAGCTCCGCGCTTGGATTGCGCCAGCGTAGGGGCCGGCCTCCAAACCGTGCTTGCCAGCTTCACCGAGCGGCTCACCCCGGCGACCGCCAACCTGGCTGCCAATTTCACCATTGTCGGCGCGACCATCCTCGAATCGATCTCCGTTGGGAATGGAAGCCAGGTCATTCTGAACTTGGCAGCCCCCCTCACCGAGGGACAGCGTTACGAACTTCAGGTCAAATCCGTTACCGATTTGGCGTCGACTCCCAATACGATCGCCAACGGCAGCAAAACCGAATTCACGGCCAACACTCTGGTTTACTCGGAAGTGGTCTTGGCCGACGAACCTGAGGCTTATTACCGTTTTGAGGAAGCCGCCGGCGAGACCGTCGCGGTAAACAGCGGCACGCTCGCCACCGAGGCCGACGGGACCTATCTGCCTGAATCCTCCTCCACCGATGTGGGACCGAGCGGCTTCGGATTTTTGGGATTCCTGCCTTCAAACCGCGCCGCAATTTTCGACGGTCTGACCACCTCCGTAACAGCAAACCAACCCCTGCTCGATAGCCTGGCGGCCTTCAGCTTGGAGTATTGGGTCAGGCCGGCTGACTTCACTGCGACGCGCTCCGGAATCATCGGACAAAACGACGCCGTCGAGTACGGATTCATCTCACCCACAATCATCCAGATTTGGACTCCCAACGGTGGATCTCTTGATACTCCTTACCTGTTCCCTCGGGACGAATGGCACCATGTCGTTTCCACGGGCGATGGTGCCAGCTTGCGCACCTATTACGACGGCGAATTGGTGGCAACGGGCGGCGGAGTCACGGCCAACTACGGGTCCTCGACCTTTAATGTCAATATTGGTGGCGGGGGAGTCTTTGACGGAACGGGCAACTTCTTCACGGGCCAGATTGATGAGGTGGCGCTCTATCGCAAGGCCCTCAGCGCCGAGCAAATCCGTGCTCACTATCGTGCCGGGGTCGACGGGGGTGCCCCCGCCCCGCGCATCACGGAAACGAGTCTGGTTAACGGGGCCATCACCTTACGCTGGGTCTGCGGAGGCCGTCTCGAGGCGGCCAATGCATTGACTGGCCCATGGACGGCGCTGGACTCGAACCTGGGAGCCCATTCGGAAGCTGCGAGCGGTGCTCAGAAGTTCTTCCGAGTGGTGCGCTGAGGCCAAGTGGGACAGGCAAAGCGGAGTCTCGCCCTACCCCATATCGTTTCGTCACAAAGGTAGGGCGAGATTCCACTCGAGCCCACTCCTGCCCCAGGCTCAGGATAGCGAAGTGGCATCTCCGCGAGAGCCGATAGGCTGCAAGAGAGGCTCGTTCACCGCTTCCGGACATCGTAAGCCACCAGCCGATGTTCGTTCCTCAAATACAAACGCTGATTGGAAAGGACGGGAGCCGCCCAGCAAGGATATTTCAAATCCGGCACCTGATATCGACCCAACTCCTCAAGCTTATCCGGATTGACACGGAATATCCCCAAGAGCCCCCCTTCCCCCAATGCGAACAGCTTGCCATCCGCCATCACGAAAGAACCTCGCCCGTAAACCGGTGGTTGTTCGGCGCTATGGGGAGGCCAGCTTTCATCGCGGTCCCACTTAAGCTTGCCGGACTTCATGTCGACACAGCGGATCCGGGCGTCGGGTTCATTGCGTCCACTGAAGGCGTAAAGCGAGCCGTCGTGCAGAATGGGCGTCATCCAGTGAATCTCTAGAGCTGTGCCCCGCCAAACCTCATCCACCCCACGACCGTCCGGCCGGACCCGCAGCAAGACGGATCCCACGCGATAATAAGCCCCCGAGATGAGAATCAGATCGCCCTGAACCACCGGGTTCATCGCATTCACCGAGTCATTCGCCCGCGAACGGAACCAGAAACTGAAGTTGACCTGACCGTTGGTGGGGTTCACCGAGACCAGACCTTGTCGCGTGAGACAAAGCACGTGCCGGTGACCATGAATGGTGGCGGCGACCGGGCTCGCGTAACTCGCCTGCTTTTCCCACGTCTGCCATTGAATCACCGGCTCTCCCGGCCATCCAATCTTCGTCAGCCCTTCCCAGTTCTTTTGGCCGACGCTCTCCCAAAGCGTTTTGCCAGTCTTAGCGTCAAAGGCCACCATCCCCGCGTTGGGCTGCCCCCCAACCATGACCAAGAGTCGATCGCCCTCCAAAATCGGTGTGCTTCCCACGCCGAAAAACGCCGGTGGCACCTGCCAATCTTTGGCTGTGTCGCGCTCCCACACCAGCTTGCCCGTCTTGCGCTCCAAGCAAGTCAGCCTCCCCTCCGCCCCCAGGGTGAAGCATAACTCAGCGGTAAGCAGCGGAGTGCAACGCGGACCATTGTTGTACCCATAAGGATCCACATAACTGGTGGGAGATGCATACTGCCACTCACTCTTGCCGGTGACGGCATCGAATGACTCCACGATCTCACGGTTCTCCAGCCGATGATGCAGCACAAGCCGGTTGTCGAGCACGGAGGGTGCGCTGTAGCCGGTCCCAACCGCTTTGGACCAGAGCAACGGCGGCCCGACGAGCGGGAGCGTGTCGATCAACCCCGTTTCCTGCGAGATACCATCGCCACGGGGGCCCAGGAATCGGGGCCAGTCCTCGGCCTGCGACTGGACGGGCAATCCCAGTCCCGCAGCCAGCACGAGGGCGAAAACACAAAAGGTCAGCATCGGCTTTTTCATACAAGGACACGCAATCATTAAGGTTTGTTGACCGAGGATCCCAGAGAGTTGCCCAGAGCGGGAATCTTCTGTCGGCCATTCACCTCGTCCCATGTGAAGGTCCGACGTTCGAGCAGCCCCATCCCGACCTGATACACTTCCAACGTAAGGACCGGAACAGCCGTGGAAGTCTCCACATCATACACGCAATAAAAGCGACCCTTGCCAAAATTCAAAAACATTTCGGGCAGGTTCCGGGTGGACGCCGTCCCGCCTCCGAATGGGCCGGAGGTCACCTCGATGAAACGCTGCTGGACTTGATAGGCCCCAGTGAAGTGCCGATCTCCCGACAACAGAATCACGCCTTCGATCCCACGACTGCGGATAAACTCGAAGATCTCGTCTCGCTCCCGTGGAAAGCTGGTCCAAGAGTCGGGCGTGCCATGGCTCTGCCATTCGCTGCCTGAGACGAGCACCTTCACTTGGGCGACTGACTCCTTCAGCCCTTGCTTCAACCAGTCCAGCTGCCGCGCCCCGAGCATTGTTTTGCTCGGGCTGTTCGTCTGCTTGTTGGGGCTTCGATGGTAGCGTCCGTCCAAGCAAAAGAACTCAACTGCACCACGGCTGAATTTGAAATAGACCCCGGGGTTTTCCGCCTCGCCTCCAGAAGGGTTCGCCCAGTGTTCCCGAAACGCCCTTAAAGCAGATTCCTTGTCAGGCAAGGTGCCATCGCTGTCGTTGGGCCCGAAGTCGTGATCATCCCAGATGCCGTAGGTAGGGAGACGCTCGGTCGTCTGACGAAACCCGCTCGACTGTCGCTGCCCCAGATAAGCCGCGCGCTGTTTGTCTAGATCGGGACTATTCCCGTAATGGTTGTCCCCCATCATGAGAATGAGGTCGACATTCGTTCGCATACCGAGATCCGCCCAGCCCGGCGCAGGATCGTGCGGAGAATATCCCGAGCAGGAAATGAAGGCGAAGCGCAAGTGCTCGCGTGTGCCTGGAACCGGCGCGGTGATGAACGAGGGATACGGTGGCAACATCGCCGGTTTCCCATTGAGGGAGACGGCGTAGTAGTAGCGAGTGGACGGCTCGAGATCTGGAATGGTCCAGGAGCCTGACCGATCCGTTTCCGTCGTGAGCTGCGGTCCGGCGATATGGAGAACCTCGGCCAGCCCTGAATCACGGCTGATCGCAACGGAAGCCTCCGCAGGCAAATGGGATTTCACCCACAGCGAGGCATTCGTGTGGCTCACATGCCCGACCATGGGGCCGACCTCCAGCCAGTTGGCTGAACCCTCTACCACGGGAGCAGAAATAGCCAGCAGGCTGAGCAACCAAACCGGTAGCCCGAAAAGAAGCTTCGAGTTCATCGCCGCGATGTTGCCGCGGTCTCACCCCAGGGCTCAATGCAAATTCGACCTGGAAACGACAGTTGTAACCACGGATTTCATGGATGACACGGATCAAAAAGGGGTTGTGACATTCTTTACCGGGAGATGGCAGTCCCTCTCAGAGTGAATAGGTGGTCCATTCGAATCTTTGCCCATCCGTGCGATCCGCGAAATCCGTGGTTCACGAAGGGCCGGATCCAGGCTCAATCGCTCCTGGACCATCCCTTCGGGAACTCAGGCGCTTTTCCATCGATCCACGTTGTTCGCGTAGATCTCCTGGATGATTTTCGGGCAGTCGTATTGCAGCTTCCAGTTGGGATAGTGCTGCTGAAAGCGGCGAAGATCGCTGACGTACCAGATATGGTCTCCAATCCGGTTGTCGTCCATGTAGGTGGAGCGAAATGGCTTTCCGGTCACGGTCTCAACCATTCGAATCGCCTCCAGCATCGAACAGTTGCTATGGCGCCCACCGCCCATGTTGTAAACCTCCGCCACCCGTGGAGCCCGAAAGAAGGCGTCAAACGCCCGAATCAGGTCGGCGCTGTGAATGTTGTCGCGGACCTGTTTTCCCTTATAGCCAAAAACCTTGTACTCCCGACCGGTCATGCCGCATTTGACCAGATAGGAAAGAAACCCGTGAAGCTCCGTGCCGGAGTGACTCGGCCCGGTCAGGCATCCTCCGCGGAAGCACGCCGTGCGAAGCCCGAAGTAGCGACCATATTCCTGAACCAAGATATCGGCCGCGACCTTGGATGCACCGAACAAGCTATGCTTGGACTGATCCACGGACATGTCCTCCGCAATGCCTTGAGAATACGGATGAGACGGATCGATCTCCCAACGCGTTTCCTGCTCCACGAGCGGCAGGGTGTTAGGCCGATCGCCATAAACCTTATTCGTGGATGTGAATAGGAATACCGCCTCTGGGGCATGATCGCGGGTCGCCTGCAGCAGATTCAGGGTGCCGTTGGCATTCACCGAAAAATCGGTGTGAGGATCGCGGGCTGCCCAGTCGTGCGAAGGTTGGGCGGCGGTGTGGATCACCAGGGAGATGCGCTTTCCATACTGGCTAAAAATTTTCCCGATCGCCTCCACATCCCGAATGTCGGTGTTGTGGTGGCAATACCTGGCACCCAGCTCCTGTTGGAGCTTCTGACGATTCCAGTCGGTCGAAGCCTCCGCACCGAAAAAGAACTTCCTCAGGTCGTTGTCGACCCCCACCACGTCTAGCCCCTGGCTCGCGAAATGCCTGACGGCCTCCGAACCAATCAACCCTGCCGATCCCGTGATAATTGCAACGCTCATGAATAGTCTCGTGTATGTCGGAATCCCCCGGCAAACCTTGAGGGAGCGACCATCCGGATACTGTCGGCCAAGTTGGACAAAAAGGCGAGCAGAAGGTTGAGGGGTTGAGCGAAAGGCACCTCGAAAGGAAAACGTCACTAAGGTAGGGAGAGACTCCGTCGAGCCCTGATGAGCCCTAGGTTTTCGAATTGGAAAGGGGCTGCTGCGGGGAGAGCCTAAAGCTGACGAAGACTTGTCGGCACTTGCGGAGTTTCTGCCTGCTTCTTCCCCGCCCCCCCCGGAGGGGGGATCCGGGCCCGGAAACAATCGCACCCGGTTCCCTCTGGTCAAAAGCCGCAGGTTACCCTTAATTTCACCTGTCGCTCACATGAAACGTTCTTATCTCATCTCAGCCTCGATCGCCTTGGCTCTCCTGACCGAAGGCTGCGCACACCTCCCTTCTCCCGTGAACTACCCCACAACCCGCCGGATGGAACAAACCGATAACTACCACGGAACCGCCGTGCCGGACCCCTATCGCTGGCTGGAAGACGACAACTCCCCGGAAACCAAGGACTGGACGGCTCGCCAGAACGAAGTCACGTTCGCCTATCTCAAGTCCATCCCCCAGCGCGGTGCCATCAAGGAGCGATTGACCAAGCTGTGGAACTACGAGCGCTATGGAGTGCCGTCTCGCAAGGGCAACCGCTACTTCATCAGCCGCAATAACGGCCTCCAGAATCAATCAGTCCTCTACTCCATGGACCGGCCTGAGGCCGAGCCCCAGGTTTTGCTCGATCCCAACAACTTGTCGGCCGATGGAACCGTGGCTCTCGCCAGCACCGCCATCAGCCACGATGGCAATCTGCTGGCTTATGCCCTGTCGGCCTCGGGATCGGACTGGAACGAGTGGAAGGTTCGCGATGTTCGAACCGGAACCGACCTGAGCGATCACCTCAAGTGGGTCAAATTCTCCGGCGCTGCCTGGACCAAGGACAATAAGGGGTTCTTTTACAGCCGCTATGACGAGCCGAAACCGGGCGAAACCCTCAAGGGTGTTAACTACTACCAGAAGCTTTACTACCATCGCCTCGGAACCGCCCAGTCCGAGGACAAGCTGATCTACCATCGACCGGATCAAAAGGAGTGGGGATTTGGCGGCTCGGTGACGGACGACGGCAACTACCTCATCATCAGCGTCTGGCAAGGAACTAATCCGAAAAACCGCGTGTTCTATCTGGATTTGTCCAAGCCCGACAGCCAGGTGGTGGAACTGCTCAACGACTTTGATGCCTCCTATAACTTCGTTGAGAACGATGGACCCGTGTTTTGGTTTTTGACCGATCTGAACGCCCCGCGCGGCCGCCTGATCGCCATCGACACCACCCAACCCCAGCGCAGTCGCTGGATCGAGGTGATTCCTCAAGCTGCCGAGACCCTGCAGTCGGTAAGTGTCCTGAACAATCAGTTTGTCTGCAGCTACCTCAAGGATGCCCAAAGCCAGGTCAACGTCTTCTCCCTACAGGGGGCACCCATCCGCACCCTGGAGTTGCCCGGCATCGGCAGTGCCTCAGGCTTCGGAGGCGAGCGCAATGACACGGAAACCTTTTTCTCCTTCACCAGCTTTACCGTGCCCGGGGTGATCTATCGACACGACCTCCGCACCGGTCAGAGCACGGTGTTCCGACAGCCCAAGGTAGATTTTGATCCGGCCGACTACGAGACCAAGCAGGTGTTTTACTCCAGCAAGGACGGCACACGGATCCCCATGTTCATAACCCACAAGAGAGGCCTCAAGCTGGACGGCAACAACCCCACCTACTTATACGGGTATGGGGGCTTCAACATCAGCCTCACCCCCAGCTTCTCCGTCAGTCTTCTGGTATGGATGGAACGCGGGGGCGTCTACGCCATGCCCAATCTTCGAGGCGGCGGCGAATACGGAGAGGAATGGCATCAGGCCGGGACCAAGCTCAAGAAGCAGAATGTGTTCGATGATTTTATCTCGGCCGCCGAATGGCTGATCGCCAACCGCTACACCTCCTCGAAGAAGCTGGCCATCGCCGGAGGCAGCAACGGGGGCCTGCTGGTGGGCGCCTGCATGACCCAACGTCCCGACCTCTTCGCGGCGGCGCTGCCCGCCGTCGGAGTACTCGACATGTTGCGGTTTCAGAAGTTCACGATCGGTTGGGCTTGGACCTCCGACTACGGCTCATCGGATAAACAGGATGAATTCCAAGCTCTCTACCGCTACTCGCCGTATCATAACCTCAAGGCCGGAACGCGCTATCCATCCACTCTCATCACCACCGCCGACCACGACGATCGCGTCGTTCCAGCGCACAGCTTCAAATTCGCCGCCCGCCTGCAGGAATGCCACCGAGGCAGCAACCCGGTGATGATCCGGGTGGAGATGAAAGCCGGGCACGGAGCGGGCAAGCCCACAACCAAACTCATTGAGGAGAGCGCCGACAAGTGGGCCTTTCTGGTCCGCGAGTTGGACATGCGTTAGGGTTCTGATCAGAGAACTAGACCCATGGCTTCGGGTATCCAGGCGATCAGTTTCGATGTGGGCGGAACCCTGATCGAGCCCTGGCCTTCCGTTGGCGATGTCTACGCCGAGGTAGCCACCGAGTCGGGCTACCCCTGCCCTGATCCACAGCGGATAACCCGGCAATTCGTTCAAGCCTGGCAGGGCAGAAAGAGTTTCGGCTACACGCGGCAGGACTGGGCTGAGGTCGTCGAAAAGAGCTTTGAGGGCGTGCTCCCCTCGCAGGTCGCGTCGCGACTGTTTCCGCTGATTTACGATCGCTTTACCGAGGCGCGCTCATGGCATCTCTACCCGGACGTGCTGCCGACGTTGGAACGGCTCCGTGCCCAGGGGCTGCGGATGGCGATCACCTCCAATTGGGATGAACGTCTCGACGCCACGCTCCGGGCCTTGAACTTGCAGGATTACTTCGAAGTGGTAACCGCATCGGGTCCCCTCGGCTACCACAAGCCCACCGCGGCGATCTTCCACGCCACCTGTGAAGCGCTGCAATTGCAACCGAAGCAAGTGTTGCACGTCGGGGATAGTCGCTCCGAAGACTTCGGTGGATCCACCGACGCTGGGCTCCAGGGACTGCTTCTACGGAGGCAGCATGTCGCCGCCCTAGAGCCGCATGAGATCAACAGCCTGCTTGGTCTACGGACAAGCCCGACGAGCTTTCGCTGAACCGGGCATCACTTAGGTGTCCGGAGTCACCCAGCTTCATGCGAAGGAACAAGGCGCTATGAACTGCGAAGACAAGTCTCCGCTTTTCCTGCGCGGCGGAGTAGCTGCTGTTGTGCCTATTGAAAACGCTTGCATTGGAGAGGCTGATCTACGGCGAAGGAACAGCGGTGTCGTGCCCTGAGCATTACCTCCAAAAATGCGCACGAGACAAGCTGGGCGATGCCAGCGTTTCCCACTTTGCCGGCAGGGCCCGAACCCGTCGGGTTCAAAGAGATCTAGCCGGGGGTGCTCGCACCCCCGGAACTGTTAAAAGTACCGAGCATCGCGCAGCGATGCCACCGGCTTCGGAGATTTGCATCACCCGACTCAAGGAACCTAATCAGTTCGGCATTACGTTCGCCGACGGGTGGCACGCCTTTCAGGGTGCTGTTGAATAGGGGTACGACAGACCGGGGGTGTCGCTGCGCTCCACACCCCGGCTAAACTCTTTGAACCCTGAGGGTTCTCAGCTTCGGCCTCAGGAACTCATGCGAAGAAGGGAGGATCTCCTAGAGCTTGTCTAGTCTGCATTCTTGAAGGTAATGCTTAGGTCGTGCCACCGCGCTCCCTAGAGCCGCTGACGCGAAGCCCATAGGTTTTCGGCGGCGTTTGCTGCTAGCGTATGGAGAGGTAAACAACGGTCGTCACAACCGTCGGAAGCAAAGCTCCCAGAAACAGCCGCAGCGGAGACACGCCATCTTGGAAAAAGCGATTGAGCAGGGATTGACCGGCCGGGTTCGGTGCGTTGGCAATAACGGTCAATCCGCCGCCAGCCACCGCCCCAGCCACGACGGCATATTTCATTCCCTCGGACAGGTTCGGAACCAGGGTGGAAAGAAAGGTGATGGCCGCGTTGTCGTTGAAGGCCGTGAGAAACACGGCGCCGATCATGAGGGGGACCTCGGAAAGGCTGCCCAAGACCGGTGCGATCCACCACGCCTGGAGACCGCCATGAATCACTAGCGCAGCCAGGAAGAACCCGACGAGGATCGCGGGCCGAAGCTGCAGCTCGGTTTGATGATCCTGGGTCACCTCAAAGAACGCCATGAAGAACAGCAGGGTTCCCACGGTGATCGCCGGGTTGTGGGCATTCAACACCGCGAAGGCCATGAACGACAGGTGGCAGAGGGTGATCCAGACCGGCACGGGACGTCTGGATGCCTCCCTGACAGATGTGGCAGAGCTGGCGGCTTCCGATCGAGACAGGAGAGCGAAATCCTTCCGAAACACGAGGTAATAGATTCCGTTAGAAATCAAGATGGAGAGCAAAGATTTCCATCCAAAGTGAAGGAACATGAACGGAGTGTCCCAGCCCCAGGCTCCCGCCACCATCAACACCGGCGGCGCCGCGAAGTGCGTTAAGGTTCCACCGATGGACACGTTGACAAACAGGAGCCCCAGGCTGGCGTACGCCAGCGCCGGACGCGGCTTGAGGTGGTAAAATTGCTTGGCGAGCAGAGCCGCGGAGATGGTCATCGCGGCCGGTTCGGTGATGAAGGAACCTAATGTGGGCCCAATGGTAAGGATCGAAAACCACCACGCCGTAGGGCCGCCGCCACCCAGTCCGGCCACCCAACGCAACGCCGCCTCTGCCAAGGCCAACACCGGCCTGGTCGATGAGATCGCCATGATCACCACCACGAACATGGCCTCCTGATAGTTCACCACGTGGTTGATGTAGTGCACAGCGGTCGATGAGCCAAACTCGAGGGTGATCAGGAGGACCAGGGGGAGCACCCACACACCAAAAACCGCCTCGACCTCGCCAAGGAAGTGGAACAGCCGTGCCCAGGAGCTGCTGCCGGCCGGTTCGCCACGAGCAACCCGCTCCGCGGCTCCCAGGGCGTGGCGCTCTTCGAACACGTGGGCGAGATGCCGAAACTTATGCGTCACGAACGTATGAATGACCGCCCCCAAAAAAAGCAAGGTCGCCCACAGGTTGAAGGGCTGCTGCTCCACCCGACGCTTCAGAATCTCCAGAACGCCGGACGCGCCCGAGTCCTGGTATCCCGACAAGGGGGGCGGGAAATCGATGGCCGGAGCGGCTGGGTGGGCGGCGGCGAGTGCTGCCTCAGGCAGCCCGACGCAGAGCAGAAACAGGAGGCCAATCCAAAGAGGCCAGCGAAATCGATGCACCGAACCCACCCGCGGTCGCGGGCTGTTCGAGGTATTCTGGAGATGCGCCACTGTCATGCGCCGATGGACTTAGCGGATCCCCGCACGTAAGGCCAGCAGGATATGTCGCGTCCACGTGCGGAGGGGCCTATACCGCGCTGACCTTATTTCAATCGCGTCGCAGTCAGCTCTTCCGTCATCACGCCAATGACCTCGGCCCTGGCTATACGTCCGATCAGACGGCGTCCGTGATTCGAGTCAATCACGGGCACATTGCGCAGCTCGCTGGCGATCAGGATCGGCAAGGCTTCGGCCAGCTTCAAATCAGGGGTCAGACACTGGGGAACTGGCCGCATCAGATCCGAGGCGATAATCCCGTTCAATAAAGCTCCCTCGTGCAAGGAGTCTTTGAGATCCTGCAAAGCAACGACACCCACGAGTCGCTGGTCACCATCCAAAACGGGCAGAAAGTTATTGGGCCCGGTTAGAAAGCGGTCGGCGATCTCGCGGAACGAGGCGTCCTCGCGGATGGGTGGAACCGGTTCCCTCATAAAATCGCCAACGCGCTGGGCGGTCGCTCCACTCCCTCGAGCACCGTCGCCTTCGAGCCCGCGACGACGCAACGGCTCGGTGTAGATGGAGTCTGGATGGAAACGCCGGCCCACCAGAGCCGACACCACACAGGCCAGCATCAACGGGGGCATCAAGGAGTAGTTCAAGGACAACTCAAAGGCCATGATCATGGCCAGCAGAGGCGAGTGAGTCGTGGCTGCCAGCACACTGCCCATGCCGACCAACGCAAACACTCCGACCGGCAGCTCCTCGGCCACACCGCCCAGATGGAGCACGGCGCCGAACAAACTACCCAAGGAAGCCCCCAGGAATAAAGTGGGCGTGAAGATGCCGCCGACCGCCCCGCTTCCGACCGAAATGATGGTGGCGGCGACTTTGGCGACCGTGAGGCCGCAAACCATCCAGAAGATCTGAGGTCCCTCTTTAAAGCCCAGAATCTTGTTGGTCGCACCATACCCATTGCCCCACACTTCTGGAAACTCCAGAGCGATCAACCCCACCGCCAGGCCACCGAGCCCCAGCTTGAGATAGATCGGCACCCGAAGCCGCCCAAAAAACCCCTGAGCCCACCCCAGCCCGCCGAGGAACCAAGCCCCCGCCAGCCCACAGCAACCCCCGAGCAACAAAAACCAAGGTAGCTGCCCGAGCCGGTCGAAGTGAAACGACGGCACGACATACCACTGTCCGGTATCCACAAAAGAGCGGGAAACCATGATCGCGATCACCGAGGAAAACACCACCGGAGCGAACAGGTTCATCGCGAAATTGCCTAACACGATCTGGGCCGCAAAAACGGCCCCCGCGATCGGCGCGTTGCAGCCCGCCGAAAGCCCCGAGGCGGCCCCGCAGGCCACCAGCAATCGCAGCCGATAAGGGGGCCAGTCCATCAGCGTCCCGAGCCGCGACGCGATCGTGGCGGCCAACTGAACGACGAGCCCCTCTTTGCCGATGGACGCGCCGCTGCTGATGCTGAGCAGCGACGACAAGGCGTTCACCAAGGCCGGACGAACGGCCAGCCGACCATCCCCAGCCACTACTGCCTCCAGAAAATTGCTCTCCGGCCCCGATCGAAGAACGCGGAACCCCACATGCAAGACCAGGCCCGCAGCCAATCCCCCGAGCGTGGGCAGCAACACACGCATCCAGCCCGACATGCTTTGAGCGAGGACCAGGATGTCGCCCGACCCGCCCAGGAACAGCAACTGGAGCAGTTGATGACAGACATAGTAGGCTATCTGAGAGAGGCCACCGATGATGCCGACCACCCCGGCGATGAACAGATGGAAAGCCTCCTCCGACATGCGGAGGCGGTCCCTCACCTTCAACGCCATCAGCCAATGCTTCTGGACAAACCTTCGAAAAACATCCAGGCACCGTTGCCAAGTGCCCTGTGCGTCAGCCATAAAGAAACTTAGGAAGAGCGAGACCGGTTTGACGAGCTTTCAATAATGCCGAACCGCGGAGCATAGTTAAGTGGCCATCCCCATTCGATCGCCCATTCGAGCGTATAACTCCAGGCCCTCAGCGGTCCGTTGAAGCAGATCTTCCGAAAGCTGAAGGCGGTCGGGCTGGAAAAGACACATGGTCAGGGATCCTCCAAACTTGAAGAAGCCCTTCTCTGCGCCCTTGGCCACCGGCTGCCCGGCCGCATAAGTCGAAATGGCACTTCCGACATTGGTGGCTCCGACCTCAAGCATCAGCACCCGACCGAAGGACGGCGACTCGATCTCCGTGATCCACCGACGATTCCGCGCCAAGATCCGGATGTCCTGACGGAGGGCGATCGGGTTGACGGAGAACAGAGGTCCCTCAATCATCGCGGTGGGCCCCGGGGTTCCCGCGACGGGAAAATGGAACCGATGATAGTCCACCGGGCAGAGGCGGGAGATCACCAGGCTCCCGTGGCGATACGCGCGCGCCAGGTCGGCGTTCTGCAGCAAGTCCTCAAGGTCGAAGACTTCGCCCTTCACCAGGATCCCTTCGCAGCCGTCCAGCGTCGCGAAGCCCAGATGGCGGCCATCCGCCGGAAACACAGCGGAGTCCGGCGAGCCGTCGACGGGGCGGGCCGAGGGTTTTAACCGGCGATAGAAAAACTCATTGAAAGAGCCATAGCTCTCCGGGGAATCCAGCAGCTCATCACGGCTGATCCCATAGTCGCGCATGAAAGGCAGGATGCGAGCACGGCTCCTCGGCGAGTCCATGCGCCAGCCATACCAGCGGGAAAAGGCCGCCCGCTTCACCAACAGATGCAGTGCGAGGCGGCCCAGCGGACTCCCATAAGTCCAGCGCAGCCAAGCGCCCCCGTAGATCACCTCGGACTCCACTCGGCCGGTGTAACGGTTATAATACTGAATGGGCTGTAGCGGCATGCGCGCGCGCACTCTAAGCCTCGTGCTTAAATGGTAAATCGGAAAAATCCAGGATTCGATCGACTGGCGAGCGCCGCTCCGCCAGGATGCATCGCGAACAACTTATAAAACTCATGCGCTCCCCAGGTTCCCCTAAGACCAGAGTTCAAACCTCGGTGAGCTGGGCTCTCACCGTGCTCTGCGGTTTCCTGCCCAGCCTGCTGCTCGCTGCGCCCGCCCCGTTGCCGACCCCGACCGAAGCCATCACCCGTGGTCTACATTTCCTCACCAATCTGTACGACCCGCAGGTTCGACTGCTGCCGGAGTTCCGGGGGGCCAAGGTATATTGGCTCTACCACGACAACTATCTGGCCGCTAAAGTGCTAGCCCCCACCGAGCCCAAGCTCGCGGCGACTCTGGTCGAATCCATCCACTCTCGCGGGATACGCTACTCAGGCAAAATCGAAATCGTGTTCAACGAGGCTCACCGGCCGCTGCCCTTTCGCCACTTTGTCCTGACCAACGTGGTTGAGGTGGGAGGCAAAACCATTCGCACGGAGGTCATCGGCCCCGGCCAGATGAAGGGCTGGGAAGCCTATGCCGATCTGAGATTGTTGGCCGCACTCGCCCTGACCGGGTCGGCGAAAGGCGAAGCCCGGGAACATTTCGCAGCCGCCACCTCCATGTGGGACGGAAAAGGTTTTGTAGATCCGGCATCGCGCGGCCTCAAGCGCTACGCCGCCTATAAACTCGCGCTGTATCTGCTGGCCGAACGCCGACTCGCGACTCCCAGCCACTTGCATGAAATAGTGCTCAACCGGCTGCTCGCTCAACAAAACCAGGAGGGTGGGATTGTGACCGACTACGTCGATGACGGATCCTGGTCCGGAGTGGCCAACGTCGAAACCACTTCCCTCACCATCCAAGCCCTGCGGGAATGGACCACGAAGCCCCAGCCATAGGGCGCCGCATTCAGGCTTGCCCGTCGGACGAAGATCCGGCCCGATGGAGGCATGCCCCACCCAACCCCAAGTCCGAACCCTTCCCGAGGCAGCCTCGGAGGATTCCTGAGACAGCTAGGTCCAGGCGCGATCATGGCGTCGCTGACCATCGGAAGCGGGGAACTCGTGTTCAGCAGTCGCGCAGGAGCCATTTTCGAATTCAGATTGCTGGGGGTTTTTGTATTGGTTCTGTTGCTCAAGTGGGCGCTGGTGATCGGCGCCTCTCACCACTGGCTCACCACCGACCGGCATCCGCTGGAGCGATGGACGACGCTGCCCGGGCCCGCAGGATGGCTGCCGATTACTTTTTTACTTCTGGCGATCACCGCCTTCCCAGTCTGGGTCAGCTTTCACGCCGGGACCATCGGGACCTTGCTGTCGTCACTCACTCACACCACTCAGTCACTGAACGGCTCTGCCCCTATCCTGTGGGGCATCGCGGCCCTGCTCAGCTGTCTGGCTCTGAGCTCCACCGGAGGCTATGCGCGGTCCGAGCGGGTTCAATCTGTCATCGTCGCGGTGATGCTGGTGACCGTATTGGTCTCCTTGGTCTTTCTAAAACCCGATCTCTTGGCCATGCTCCGCGGCCTGCTTCACCTGGGACCCTGGCACTATCCAGACTGGGTGGCTCAACTCCCGGAATTCTCCGCGCGGCCGGTGTGGGTCGAGGTGGCCAACTACGCGGGGGTTCTGGGCGGAGGAGGTTATGACTACCTTGCCTACGTGGCCTGGCTCCGGGAGAAACATGGGGAACGGGCGAGAGAGGCACGAAGCAATCCCGCTGCGATGAGGGATCTCCGCCGAGTCATCTGGGTCGACTGCACACTCAGCTTCGTCATGGTCCTCGCCTTCACAGGCGTGTTCGTGGCCTGCGGTGCGATTCTGCTGGCTCCCCAACATCGAGTGCCTTCCGGCACCGATTTATTGACCCTTCAAGCTCAATTTGTCGGCGGAGGAGTGAGCTGGCTCCAACCCCTCTATTTTCTCGGGGCATTGCTGGCGATGGGAGGAACTCTCTATGGAACGATCGAAGTTGCCCCTACCCTGGCTCGTGAGGTCTTGCGGGCCCGCCCCCTGGGTTCACTGGCCGCCGGGGATCCACGTGTTCGGCAGTGGTCCATCCGATGGTGCACCCTGGGTGCCCTCTTACTTCTGATGGCCAATGCCCTGTTGGTCTGGAGGCAGCCGGGCGGAGGGGGGCTGAAGCTGGTCGGCCTGCTCACTCCCGCCAACCTGTTTACCGGAGTGACCGCCTGCGGGGTCATTTGCGCCCTGAACCTGTGGATGGACCGCCGCTTTGGAGCCACGCTGGATCGGCTTCCCCGCTGGGTGCAAGGGCTCAATCTCTTGTCAGCCATCGTGTTTTTGGGATTGGGCTTCAAAGGGTATTGGGAACTAAACGGTTGGCTGGGTTTGAGCGTTCTGGGGGGGACTCTGGCGGTCGGCTGGCTCGTCGCCTTCCAACTCAAAATCTTGGTCCGCCCGTTTGACAGAGTGGTCAAGCCTCGATAACTTGCCAGGAGTTAAGATCATGAGCACCGCCACCCAAACTGATACGATTGTCACGGTCACCGAAAAAGCCGCCGCCCAGATCCTGGTCATGCAAGCGGATCAGGCGGAGAACGCCGGGAAGCCTCTCCGGGTCTATGTGGAGGAAGGCGGCTGTTCAGGTCTTCAATATGGCATGACCTTCGACGAAAAACGCGATGGCGATATCACCCGCGAGTTCTTTGGAGTCGGTGTGGTGGTGGATTCGACCAGCGCCGAGTTCTTGAAGGGTGCCGTCATTGACTTCTCGGACGCTCTCACCGGCGGTGGGTTCAAGATCTCCAACCCCAATGCTCGAACCAGCTGTGGGTGCGGGAAGTCCTTCGAGGCCTGATGAGGCCTCCCGAGGCCTCCCGATTATTTTCATTGCTTTCCGCCGGGGGTTTCCTGGATTTAAGAGGGATGTTACACCGACATCTCTCTCATTTTCTAGGCAGCCTGAGTCTAGTGTGTCTCCTTCTGAGCCCTCGAATCGCATCCTCAGAGGGTGCCGCTGCGGAGATGGCCGAAGCCGCAGCCAACCTGCTGTTCTCCCTGAACCCCGAGCAGAAGTCGAAAGCCAGCTTCGATTTTTCGTCCGATGAACGGCTGAATTGGCACTTCATTCCGCGGGCCCGCAAGGGCCTGCCTCTTAAGGAAATGACGGCGGTTCAACAACGACTCGCCCAGGTGCTGTTGGCCAGCGGTCTCAGCCAGCGCGGCTACGCCAAAGCGCTCACCATTATGACGCTGGAGCAGATTCTCCGCGAGACTGAGCAAGGCAGGACGGGAATGGTCCGCGATGAAGAACTCTACTACGTCAGCATCTTCGGCCAACCCGGAGACCCCAAAGAATGGGGATGGCGCGTCGAAGGTCACCATCTGGCCCTCAACTTCACCATCGCTAAGGGTGACCTCGTAGCGGCCAGCCCTTCCTTTTTCGGCACCAACCCGGCCGATGTGCTGGAAGGACCTCGCAAAGGCTTGCGCGTGCTCGGCAAAGAAGAGGACCTCGGACGCGCGCTGTTCAAAGCCCTGAGCGCGGAACAACAAAAAGTCGCCTTGCTCTCCGCCACCGCCCCCAAAGACATCTTCACCGAAGCCCAACGCCGGGTGAAGCCGCTGGCGGAAGCTGGGCTCGCGTTCGGCAAGATGAAAAAGGAGCAGCAGGCCATGCTGCGCGAACTCGTCCTGGAATACGTCAACCGCTACCGCAGCGAGATCGCCGGCCAAGACTTGGCGAAAATCGAGAAAGCAGGCTGGTCTAAACTGCGTTTCGCCTGGGCGGGTGGGACCGAAAAATTTCAGGGCCACTATTTCCGGGTCCAAGGCCCCACCTTCCTACTCGAATACGACAACGTTCAAAACAACAACAACCATATCCATACGGTGTGGCGGGACTTCGAGAACGACTTCGGCGCGGATGTGCTCCAGGAGCACTATCAACGATCCCACTAGGCGTTAGCGTTCCTTTCATCTGACGTTGCATGCAGTCCTTCATCCCGTGCGGGGAACCACCCAGCCTTGGCGAGGTGCTTCAGTTCGACATTCACGATCTCGGATTCGGTGGCGAGGGGGTTGGTCGATGCCGGGAATTCGTGATCTTTGTCGCCGGCACGATCCCAGGAGAGACGGTCCGCGCCCAGGTCACCGAGGTGAAAAAGCAGTTCGCCCGGGCGCGGTTGCTTGAGATCCTAACCCCGTCTCCCGACCGGACGGATCCCAAGTGCCGCTATTTCGGTCAATGCGGGGGGTGCCAGTACCAGCATGTGCGCTACGAGCGACAGTTGGAAATCAAGCGCAAGCAGGTCTCGGATCTGCTGGTCAGGATCGGCAAATTCCCGGCCGACCGGGTCGACGCGGTGCTGCCCTGCCCCGCCCCCTATGGCTATCGCAACCGGATCATGGTGCGCAGCCAGTGGAATAAGCCGGCTCAGAAACTCGACATCGGATTCCTGGAGGCGGAAAGCCGACTGGTGGTGGACATCGACCGATGCGAAATCGCCGAGCCAGGACTGAACGTCCAGCTGACTGAAGTCCGGAAAAATCCCCCACCCAAAGGGGGCATCAAAGTCGTGCTGCGCATCCCGCCGGAAGACTGGGTGGTGCCCAAGGACTCCTTCTTTCAGAACAATTTCTTTATGCTTCCCGGCTTGGTGGAGACCGTGCGGGGGCGGCTCCAGGACGCCGGCTCAAGTTACCTGGTCGATGCCTACTGCGGGGTGGGTTTCTTCAGCCTCGCGACCGCCGAATGCTTTAAGTCCTTCCGCGGAGTCGAGCTGGATGGCATGGCCATCAAAGCGGCGCGGACCAACATGCACAACAAAGGGATCACCAACGGGGAATTTGTGCAGGGCCGCTCAGAAGATCTCTTGCCTTCGCTGGTCCAGTCCTTCCCGGCCGCGGAGACAACCGTGATCCTAGATCCCCCCCGGACCGGCTGCGGTCCGGAAATCATCGAGTGCTTGCGGGCGGTGGCCCCCCGCCAGATCATCTACGTCTCCTGCCATCCGGCTACCCTCGCGCGGGATTTGAACATTCTCTGCCAAGGCGGTGTCTTTGATCTGCGTCGCATTGTGCCTGTGGATATGTTTCCACAGACTCAACATGTTGAGTGCGTTGCCGATATACGAAGCATGCCGGGCGCCGCAGTGGGCGAACGGTAACAGAATGGTGCCTTGCCAAGCGAGGCCCATTGCGGTCAACTTGCCGGAATCACATTCGGATGCAAACACGAGAAACTGAACATCGGGCCTCGGGGCTGAAGTGGCTTCCCTGGATACTTTTAGCGGTCATTGGGGTGCTATACCTGCTCTCCATGGATCGTTGGCTAAGCCAGCAAAATCTTCCCGCCTTGGCGCAGATCAACGGGTGGGACTGGAAACCGCTCGCCGAGCGGCCGGTCCACTTCCTCCTCACTTATCCCATCCGGTTCCTCCCCCTGTCGGTTCAGCCGGTGCTGCTGAGCGGATTGACCTTCTTGGCCGCCATGGCGTCACTCGCCATGCTGATCAGGACGGTTTTAATCCTGCCCCAGGAACGAACCCGGCTCCAGCGCCAGAGGGTCTTGGATAACCGCGGGATTCTGCCGGCGTCCATCGGCTGGCTGCCCGCCAGCCTCGCCCTGCTGGTCTGCGCGCTGCAACTCACCTTTTGGCAGAACGCCACCTCGTTCTCGAACGAGATGCTCGACCTCGTGCTGTTCGCCTACGTGGTAAGGGCGGTCGCTGAGTTTCGCATCGATGGCAAGGACGGATGGCTTCACAAGGCGGCGCTGGCGTACGGCTTCGGCATCGCAAATAGCTTTTCGATGATCGCTTACCTGCCCCTGTTCCTACTGACCGTTGCCTGGGTCAAGGGTCGCCCGTTCTTCGCCTTCCAGTTCTTGATGAAGTTTGCCCTGCTGGGTTCGGTCGGCCTCCTGGCTTATCTCATCGTCCCCTTGGCTCACATCGGTTCGGACGCTTCCTGGCTCAGCTTCTGGGAGGCCCTGCGAACCTACCTCGGCACTCAAAAATCGGCGATCTTCTCCTACGGCCGGGTTTATGCCCTATTCCTCGGTTCCGTCTCGCTGCTTCCGCTCCTAGGCTTCGCGTTCCGTTGGGGTGAATCCGGCGGGGACATCAGCGGGGCGTCTCATCAGGTGACCGCCTGGCTGATGCACATCATCCATGGCTTGTTCCTCGTGCTGGGCTGCTTGGTGGCGTTCGAATATCAGATGACGGGCGTGGGCTCAACCGAGGTCAGCGTCCGACAGCTGGCCGCCTCCGCGGGCACACCGGTCGTGCTCACGGTCTACTACCTCAGCGCGATTTCACTTGGCTATTACGCCGGTTATTTCTACCTCGTTTTCGGAACTCCTTCGATCCATAAATGGGGCCGTCCATCGGCATTTGGAAAGGTCGTGAACCAGATCCTCGTCGGGGTCCTGATACTCACGTTGATAGCGGTGCCTGGATTGCTGGTTTACCGGAACCTGGGCGGGATGTTTAGCTCCTACTCCGGACACCTCAGCACCTACTCCAAGCGCCTGGTAGAACGTATCCCAGATGGTTCGATCACCATCTCCGACACGCCGTTGTGGTTTTACCTCTCGCAAGCCGGGGCTTCATACCAGGGACGTCAATCCAAGCTCACGCACGTCGACTCAGGCGGCCTGATGCTGGGTGCCTACCACAAGGCCATGCAGAAGAAGCTGCCTGCCCGCTGGGGCGCCCTGAGTCGGGATTTTGGCAGCCGAACCTTGCTGGACCGATCCACAGTTCTTCGCTTCCTCAGCGACCTATCCCGCTCCAACCTGGTCTATTACACCGAGCCCAGCTTCGGTTTCTTCTTTGAGGGCAATTATCTGGAACCGGCCGGCATGGTTTATCGGCTGCTCCCGCTGCCGGCGAACCGAATCGAGGCCCCGCCCCTGGCCCGCGAAAAAATCGCCGCAGAGGACGCCTTCTGGCGGGGTATGGAAACGTCCGATTTCCCCAGTGTGATAGCCTCCATACCCAAGAAGGCCTCCACTTCCAAGGACCGCTTTCCTAAGGACACCGGTGCGCAGATTCTCAGGACAGGCTACTCGCGATCCCTGAACTGGCTCGGAGCCAAGCTCTTTACTGAGGGGCAGCCGGATTTGGCTGATTCTTATTTCGAGAAGGCCCTGAAGCTCAATCCCGACAACGCCTCGGCCATGATCAACCGGGCGTACCTGGCTCACTCGCGCACCAACGCCCAATCGCAACTGGCTCCCTCACCGGAAGTTTTGGAGAAGCTCAAAATCTACGGCGGTCTGCAGATGTTGCTCCGCGCCGCCGGACCGGTCATCGAAACCGGCAACATGCTCTTGCTGGCCCGCGCCTTCGCGGAGGGACAAAATCTGATCCAGTCCGCCCAGCTGCTTCAAACGGTCGCCAAGCGCAGCCAGGATCCCATGGAATACGAGGTCGCGATCGCCAAGCTGCTGGTGGAAGCGCGCCGGCCGGAGATGGCGCTTCGAATCATCAGCAACGTCCGTGAAAAGGCCGCTGGCAAGTATCTCACCAATGTTACCAACCTCATGGAGCTGGTCGAGATTGAAGCCAAATCCGCGGATCGCACCGATGACTTGCCGCGCGCAGAGAAACTGCTCAAGGACACCATCGCCTCCTATCCGATGGAGGACATGCCGTTCAGCACTTTGGTCGGCATCTATATCCAGCGCGCCGCGTTCGAGCACCGCCGGGGGTCAACCAACCGAAGCCGTGAATTCCTGGCGGCGGCGCGACAGACGCTCGAACGACAAATCCAAACTCAGCCCAGCAATGTCAACGCCTGGGTCAACTACGGGGCGGCGTTCATGCGCATTGATCAGTACAGCGAAGCGGTGCCCGCGCTCACCAAAGCCCTGGAAATGGACAAGGACAATCGTCCCGCTTTGCTGAACCGCGCCATCTGTTACCTTAAGATGAATGACCTGACTCGCTCTCAGCAGGACTATGAACGCGTTCGGCTGCTGTCGCCCGATGTGCCGTATCAGGTCCTGTATGGCCTGGGGGAGGTCGCCTTCCGCGCCAAGCGCAACAAGGATGCGATCGAGTTCTATGAGCAATACCTCAAGAAGGCTCCGAGCTCGGCCGAAGCCGAAGAGATCCGCAACCGCCTGAGACAGCTTAAATGAACTCCAGACGGTTCCTGCTCCGGTGTATCGCTGCCATGCTCATCGGAGCCATGGCCCCGCTCGCTTGGGGAGCAACCAACCGAGCCCCGCAGTTCCGGTCGATGCGCGAATCGATGGCGGAAAAATTTCCCGCCAATGTCCTCCTGATCATCGCAGACGGCCTGGGTCATGGAGACCTTGGGTGCTATGGACAGACCGAGATCCGCACGCCGAACATGGATCGACTTGCCGCCGAAGGCGTTCGCTACACGGATTTCTACGCGGGCAGCCCGCTCGCTAATGCGTCTCGCTGCTCCTTGATCACCGGACGCCATACCGGCCATTCGAGCGTGCGCGGTGGAGAAGGAATCCCTCTTCCCTCCGGGGAGCTGACGCTGGCTCGACTGCTTTTGCCGGCCAACTATCAGACTACCTGGTTAGGCTCGTGGGGGCTGGGACTCGCGGGCTCAACCGGCACCCCCCTAAGCCAGGGATTCGAAGAGGTGCGGGCTCTCCTGGATGTCCGAAAGGCTCAAGACAATTATCCTGTCACCCTGTACCGGAATGGCGAGGACTGGACGTTGGAGAGCAATCGGAATGGAAAGAAGGGGCAATACTTCCCCGATCTCCTGCTTCTCATGGGGACTAATTTTCTGAGGTCCGCGCAATATCGTCCTTTCTTGCTGGTCTACTCATCCACCTTGCCGGGCTCCAGCTTGCTGCCCCCTCCGCCCATGAGTTCAGCTGCCCAGACGGCGTCGGAAAGCAGCTATGCCGGCAAGGACTGGACGCCGGCGGAGAAACGCAAAGCGGACTCCATTTCTCGACTGGATCAAGATATCGGCCGTCTCATGGTTAGCCTCGAGGCCAACAAGCTCTCCCGAAACACGATCGTGGTGCTGACCAGCGACAGCGGGCCAGAGCAGGCTGGCCGGACCAACGCGGCGCGCCTGAAGAGCACCGGCGCTTTCAGGGGGGGACGCGGAGATCTGTTCGAAGGAGGCATTCGGGTGCCAATGATCGTGTGGTCGCCCAGCAAAATCCCCGGCGGCCGGGTAAGCGACCAAGTGTGGGCGGCTTGGGATTTGGTCCCCACCGTCGCCGAACTGACCAGCCTGCCCAAACCAAAGGGAATCGATGGAATCTCCATGGCGCGAAGCCTCTACGGCCTGGCCCAAACCAACCAGCATGACTTTCTCTATTGGGAAACTCATCAGCCGCACACCCAGCAGGCAGTGCGCATGGGCTCGTGGAAAGGGATTCGAACGGCCATCGACAAGGCTCTGGAGATCTACGATCTGAAGGCGGATCCCGCCGAGCAGCATAACCTCGCCGAGGCCAAACCGGAGGTCGCCGCCCGCATGGAGCAATTCTTGAAGACGGCTCGAACGGAACACCCGGATTGGCCTCTCAAGCAGCCAACAGCGGAGCCAAACGCCGCGTCGCCCGCCGCCAAGCCTCGAGAGAACTGAGCTGTCCTTCAGCGCTGCGAGTAGGACTAGGACCTCCAACCGTGTACGGGCCGAAATCAGCGCTCTTCGGCCAGTCGATAGAAACGTCCCGACTCCGCCCCGTTCAGGACATGTGTCCAAGCCGCTCGATCTGCAGTCGCTGTCCAGGACTCAACGACGGTCCAACCTGTTTCGGTGGAGTTCCCGAGCTCCTTGCTCTCCACCACATATCTCCACCCAGCCACCAGGGAGCCAAAGTCAACGTGGATCTGTTGACCAGAGAGTGAGACGTTCTCCACCCGGGGAGGGCTTCCAATCCGAATGTCCCCTAAGGTTAACCATCCGGGAAGAGTTAGATCCTGGTTACGGTTTCCAAAGCGGAGGGGATGCCCATTCGGCAACGGATTGGGCACATTCAGCATCAGTTGATAGTCGCCCGCTCCGAGGCCATCCACCGCCACATTGGCCGTGAACCGTGAGCTGCCGCGACCCGGCATCACCTCGGTCAGATTCCATGAGTTGGTCCACAGGCGCATGCTCCCGGTGCCAGAGCGCATCCCCAGACGCACCGGCCAGGCATAGTAGAACGGGGCCACCCCTGCATTCGTCATGGTCACTCCGACGGAGAATCGGTCGACTCCCGCTCGTTGGGGAAACTCCGCGGCGAGGACTCGCAACTCGTAGCCCAACTGACGAGCCCCCTCGATCGCGCGCCCGAGCGCGTCACCGCTGAGGCGTCCGTTGAACGCGCCTTGATTCAACATCCAGGAGGCGTGCGTGGTCGCGACAGATTGCTCATATCCCTGCCCGACAGGAACACAGGCAGCCCCCTCCTGCCACATGCACCCCTGGATTTCAGGACGAACCTCTCCTCCGATGGGCTGAGTCTTCCAGATCGAATCCAAGCCTTTGCTGCTGATGCGTGGCCAGAAGTGCCACGGCACTGGGGCCAGTGTTGAGAAGGCGAAGGAGTCGTCGTGGTAGCCCACCGCCCATTTGCGAAAATCGAGTCCATCCTTGGGTTCTCTCACCAACAGCTTGGTGCGCGGAAAAGCCTGGGTGAACGCATCCAGGATCTCTTTCTGCACCGCCACAGGCGCAAACCAGTCGGGCTTACCATCGAACCCATTGTAGGGAAAGGTATGCCACTCTCCCCAAAACCCGAGCATTCCGATGGTGATGAATCCGATCCTTGGATCTCCGTCATACCGCGCTCCGAGCGCGGCAATGTAATTGGTCATGGCGCGACGGAGATCCGGATGCGAATAGTCGGGACTGTAGCTGGTCCCGCGAACCCCATTGCCGTGATCGGTGTAGGATCGCTTGGGAACATGCGACAGAAAACCAGGCACGCCATACCCGAGGTTCGGGTAGTCCAAAAAGGTGCGGAAGATAGCCTGGTGCCCCCGGCCCGCGATCTGGTTCAGCAGGCCATCGAGATAGGACCAGCGGAACTCGTTGTAACCTGACTGGACCTCGCTGAGATGGAGATAAGTCCATTCCAGGCTGTGAGGAAACGTGGCATAAGCGCCGGAGTAGGGCATGAAACCCTTGAGTGGATTGTCAGGCGGAGCCGGAGCGGGCTCCAGTTCCACCAGTCCTGCCAGGATGGAGAAGGTCGCCAGGTTGACTTGGAAGGCCACCTGAAAGCTGCGGACCAACCACCGGCTCCAGAGATAGCGAGGATGCACCATTTAGCAAACCCTCAACGGCCCAGACTTCGACGTCAAGCTTCCTTCACGTCAAGGAGCAGGAATAGGTGTCACTCACTCGAGGCTGAGTTAGTGCTCGAGGCGACCGCTGGGGTCATGGAGGCGCGGCCCCCTGGAAACCAGAGGCTCGCGAGCTGCTTCGATCGGCACGTGGCGCGGCACATTGGCCGGACGGCCCGACGGACGAACCCAGCGCACCCCGTTGCTGATCACCCGCTGAATCATCGGGTGATGGTAGATGGGGTAAGCTTCGTGTCCCGGACTAAAATAGAAGATGCGTCCGCTCCCGCGGGTCCAACAACAGCCGCTCCGGAAGACCTCTCCTCCTTCAAACCAGGAAATGAAAACCTGTTCATCAGGAGTGGGGATTCCGAAAGGCTCGCCATACATCTCCGACTGCTCGAGCTCAATGCAGTCCCCAATTCCCTCGGCGACCGGATGCCCAGGCTGAGCAACCCACACACGCTCCCGCTCTCCCGCCTCCCGCCAGCAAAGCATGCAGCTGGTCCCCATCAAACGCTTAAAGATCTTGGAATTGTGCCCTGAGTGGAGAACTACGAGACCCATGCCTTGGATCACCCGCTCCTGCACCCGGGCCACCACCTCATCGGACACACGATCATGGGCGGCATGCCCCCACCACAGCAAAACATCAGTCTGGTGAAGAATCGATTCAGACAGCCCATGTTCCGGCTCTTCCAGAACAGCCGTGGAAACCTGGAAGTCCGGCACTTCCCGCAGAAATCCAGCCAGGGTCTCATGGATGCCTTGCGGATAGATCGCCGCGACCGCAGCATTTTCGCGCTCGTGGACATATTCATTCCAGACACGCACACGGAGACTCGGGTTCATGCCCCTGAAATGAACCATCCCCCAGCGCGAGTCAACTCCAAGGTAGGCGCAACGAACAACTGATTGCCTACGTCCGGCAGCCTGGGTGATAATCAACGAGTGCAACGTGGACTTGCTCGACGCCCCCTAATCCTGCGCTATGTCATCGCGGCAGCCGCCGGCTTGCTGTGGGCCATGGCGTTTCCACGCTGGAACGTGGCGGGCTTCGCCTGGATCGCTCCCGGGATGATTCTGCTGGCGGGTTCCGGCTGCACCTCTCGAACTCGCTTCCGATTGGGATACACAGCCGGCGTGGTCCACGCGCTCGCCGGATTGCACTGGCTGCTCTACATGCCGGTGGATTTCTTTCCGATTCTGGGTTGGATCTCGCTATGCGCCTACCTCGGTCTTTACTGCGCGAGCTGGGCATGGCTGTGCTGGCGGCTCTTTCCGGGAGAGACCCCGCCTTCCACCGACAGTCCACACCTGAGCTTTCGGTTCGAATCCGGACAGGAAACCACCTGGGCCCAGCGGAGCACTTGGGCTTTGTTTTGCGCCCTGGCCTGGGTGGCTGGGGAAACGGTCCAAAGCCATCTCTTCACCGGATTCCCCTGGAACCTGCTCGGGGCATCACACTCTTCGCTCCTGCTCCTCACTCAGATCGCTGCGTTCACAGGGGTCTCAGGAGTTTCGTTCCTCATCGTCTGGGGGTCCGTCGCCCTCTGGCTCACCGCGAGCGAGATCGCCAAGGCGCCCTCTAAACGCCTCGCCTGGCAACGTGAGCTCGCCGTTCCCATGACGGCGGTGTTCCTGGTCGCAGCGTATGGCTGGAAGCAGCTCCACGCCACCTCCGCGGCCGACCAGGAACTCCGAGTCGCCTTGGTCCAGCCCAGCATCCCGCAGACCATGATTTGGGACGAGAACGCCAGCAGCCAGCGGCTCTCCAAATTATTCGAGCTCTCCCGCGGTGCCATGACGGAAAAACCTGATCTGCTGGTCTGGCCCGAAGCCGCCCTGCCCTATCCCATCCGGTTCGAGGCGGAACTCTACTTGGGACTGACTCGGCTGCTCACCAATACCTCCACGTGGATGGTGTTCGGGAGTGACGACATCAGCCTTACCCCGGTGACCGCCCCGGTCCAGGCGACGAATTACTACAACAGTGCGTTTCTGCTGAGTCCAACGGGTGAACTGGCGGCCCACTACGCCAAAAGACAGCTCGTGATCTTCGGCGAATACGTGCCGCTCGTTAAATGGTTGCCCTTCCTCCGCTGGTTCACCCCCATCACCGGCGGTTTCAGCGCCGGCGAGGAGCGCGTCAGCTTCGAAATCCCCCCGCGGCGTTTGCGCTTCAGTCCCCTGATCTGCTTCGAGGATATGTTTGCCAGGGTGGTCCGCGATCAGGCTCAGGAGGACTGCCAGTTCTTGTTGAATATTACCAACGACGGATGGTTCGGAGAGAGCGCTCAGCAATGGCAGCACACCACGAGCGCGGCGTTTCGAGCAATTGAGAACGGCATCCCCCTGGTCCGCTGCAGCAACAATGGCATCACCTGCTGGGTCGACGCTCGGGGACGTCTCTTTGGCTCCGAATTTGAGTCCGGGATCAGCCCCTATGGAGAGGGAGTCAAACACTTCACGGTGCCGCTCCACCATGCTCCCAAGGAGTCCTGGACCTTCTATCGCAAACATGGAGAGGTCTTCAGCTGGAGCTGCACACTTCTGGTGATGACGATCGGATTGCCAGTCTGGATCCGATCCAGACGGCACCCAGCGGCCGGCCTCAATCCCCCGACCCTAACTTAGCCCAACTCATTCGCACGCCACCCCCAACCGCGAACGCTTAGCCATGACAATTCTCATCTCAGCATTGATCGGACTCGCCAGCGGCATTACGAGTGGGATGTTTGGAGTGGGAGGCGGAATTGTGATGGTGCCCGCGATGCTTTATCTGCTCAGTCCGCCGATCCGCGACATCAAACAGGCCATTGGCACATCCCTGGCAGTGATCATCCCCACCGCGATCGTCGGCACTTTCAAGCATCACCACTCCGACGCACAGGTTTCCAACGTTCACTGGCAGGTGGTTCTATGGCTCGCTCCAACCGCGATTCTCGGAAGCTACCTCGGAGCCTGGATCGCCAAACATCATGTCGATGCCGATACCCTGAAGCGCCTGTTCGGACTCCTGATCATTCTCGCCGGCCTCCAGATCACGTTCTCCAAGAGCCCGCCGGCTAAGCCGTCCAGCCCAACGGCAGCCGCGGCGACCGCCAAGCACGGGTGAACCCGCCGCGCCTGGTCTCAACGACCGTCGGGGTAGCCCTTCATCGCTTCGAGTATCTCGTGAACGGCCGCCGTCATTCCGATAAAAATGGAGCGGCTGAGGATGCTGTGTCCTATGTTGAGCTCCTCCAAGTAGGGAACTACGAACAAAGCGGGGATGTTGGGAACATTCAGGCCATGTCCCGCATTGACTCTCAAGCCCACGCGTTTCGCCAGACGAGCTGATTCCACCAGACGAACAAGCTCGCGCTCTCTCACGGTCCGATCCGCAAAACCTTCACCATAACTGCCAGTGTGAAGCTCGATGAACTGCGCCCCGACTCGCGCGGAGGCCTCGACCTGCTCCGGATCCGGAGCGATGAAGAGGCTCACCTCAATGCCGGCATCCTTGATCCGGGCAATGCTCTCGCGAAGCAACTCCGCCTGCCCCAGCACATCCAGCCCGCCTTCCGTGGTGATCTCCTGCCGTTTTTCAGGGACGATGCAGACAATGTCGGGTTTTACCTTCAGGGCGATCCCGACCATCTCCGGAGTGTTCGCCATCTCGAGGTTAAGCCGCGTCGTGATTTCTTGTCGCAGTCGGATCAGGTCCCGATCCTGCAGGTGACGCCGATCCTCGCGTAGGTGGGCCGTGATGCCCTGGGCTCCCGCCGCTTCCGCCTGAAGCGCGGCCGCCACGGGATCCGGTTCACCGCCTGGCTTGCCCCGATACCGCGCCTCGCGCAGCGTGGCGGCGTGGTCTATGTTGACACCTAGCTTGAGCATGCGGAATGACCTAAGGTTTCGGGGCGGATGGCTGCACCGGCTTCGCGGGAGCGGGCGCCGGAAGCTTCAGCGAAGAGGCACCACCGCTCGGCTTCGCCCCGGTAGCGGCGCCCGGCGCGGGCTTGGATGGCACCTGGCGGCTGGGAGGCATCGGCGTCACTTGCCGAGGACCCGCGTTGGTGCGGCTGGCTTTCCGCAGGGCCGAGTTCTTCTTGAAATCCATGAAGGGAGTGGATTCCCAAGTGAACGGAAAATTCGACGAGTCGATCCAGCGCAGAATGCTGACAATCTCCAAGCCGGTGAGGCCAACCTGTGAATGTCGGAGGAAGCTCAGCTCGGAAGGCCCGGTCACTGTCAACTCGCTGATCGAATTGCCCAGCTTTCGGCCCTGCCCCAGCTGGTCCAGAAGGCGCTGGGTGGGGGCGTTGGTCATCGGCGACTCACGCAGGAAACCCAGCAGACCGAGCATGTAGATACGTCGCCATGCGTTGACCCGCTCCTCGGTGATCTCCCAGTCATACCAAGCAAGATTGGCGCGCTTGGTAAACTGAAAGAGCTCCTCGGGTGGCTTGCGCACGTGCGAGGGCAAAGGCATCATGCCCGCCTGGATAAACTCCCGTCCGCCATCGAACAAAGGACGCACGACCGGGGTCATGATCGGCAATCCCTGCCAGACAATTTGCGTGTTGTTGGTCACCCACAACAGCTGTCCCGAAAGCTTGCCGTGGTTGGTGATGAGGGTCGGAAGCATCGGCAGGGCATTCCACATGATGTTGCTAACCCCGGTCAACGGAGCCGCCACGAACGTGAAGTAAGGCACGCTGGCTACCGACCAGGAGCAGGCTTGGTTCGGAAACGCAGGGAGCTGAAGAAGCCCCACTTCGTCGTTTTTTCGCAGGAGACGCTCAATGCCCCGCGCGGCCGAAAATCCCACCACGGGGTCCATAATGCTGTTCAAAGGAATCTGCCACTCCTCAGCCTGCCAATTGAGAGGCTCCGGAAACAAGAGCTTGGCGTCGGTCCTCACGCCCTCCCCTTTGCCAGCCATAGTCAGCTCCAGCTTGGATCCAATGAACTCGGGCAAGAGAGGAAAAGAACGGCGCAAACGGGAAAGATCGGCATTCACCTTAATCCAGGGTCCTGCCAGGGCCGCCACCGGACGACCGGCGGTTTTGATCCCCGAGATCATCGTGCCGAGCTGGGCTGGCCGTCCCACCCCCAGCCCCACCCCCAGCCCCGCCACCAGCCAATCGCCAGCCGATACCCAGCTGAACTCCCGCTCGGAAAACTTGGCTTGGCCAGCGGGATAGCCCTCCAGCTTGCCCACAGAAGGAATTGGCAGCTTCGCCTGCGTGAGAATCTGCTGGAAAGCCTCCTGCCACGCCTTCTGGCGGGGCTCCGACAGCCGCACTGCCACGGTCCACTCAAGCTTGCCGTCCTGGCCGCGCACGTCGGCCACCGATTCAAATTGAACCAAATCGCTAAACAGCGGGACAAAGAGCGGCCCCAGGTCATTGGTGCCCGCCCCCGAGAACTGCTTGGCCAATGCTCGTCCCAGGGATGCATACACTTGCCTGCGGACCTCTTCCGTTTGAGACATCGCCCAGATCGACTTGAAGGTCGTGCCGCCCTCCAAGGCGGCAAAGCCACTCGAGCCTACCGAGTGGTGTCGGTAAACAATCGAATCCTCCTGCGCCTGCGCCAATCCATAGGCGCTCAGCACACACGCCGCTACAACAGTGAGCCTACAAAGAAAATTTGAACTCGTGTTCATGAATGAGAACCTTTCAATGCCAGAAAAGGCTCGGGAAAGCCAATGGAGAAATTCTCCTTTTCCAAGGGGATCGGAGTCTGATGTGATCTCCTGAGATGTCGCTGATTCGCGGTTCGATTAAACATTGGTTGATGGTGGCTGCCTGGATGCTCGTTATTTTTGGGGCATCCAGCGATATGGGAGCTTCCCGAAACACCTCCCGATTTATCGGTCCGATCGTACGCTGGCTTTACCCGGACATTACTAAAGCCGGCCTGGAGCAGGTGGTGTTTTTGATCCGGAAGGGCGCCCATGTCACTGAATACGCCATCCTAGCGATCCTGCTTTGGCGCGCGCTGTCGGCAGCTCGAAACTCGGTTGCTGCCCCCACTCCGCCTTGGAGCTGGCGTGTCGCCGCAGTGGCTTGGGCTAGCGCCGCCACCTACGCCGCCTCCGATGAGCTCCACCAGATGTTCGTGCCTTCGCGGACCGGACACTGGCAGGATGTCGCGCTGGATTCCTGCGGGGCTCTCCTGGGGGTGCTGATCTGCTATGGCTGGAACCGAGTGAAAAGCCGCCGAGCGGCCGAATTCCCCCCCTAGCAGGCCGTCGGACTTGGAATATCGTTCTGCAGGGTGCCAGCCAGGGCTACTGTCAAGTTCTCGGGTTTTTTGGATGCCGGCCTGCTAGCAATCAACCCGACTCGGAGTCGGGGTGAGGAATTACCCCTCCACCAGTCGACGAAACCCGGCGAGATCTATCACCGGAACGCCCAGCTTCGCCGCCTTCTCTAGCTTGGATCCAGCGTCGTCCCCCGCCAAGACATAGTCGGTCTTCTTGCTAACGCTGCCGCTCACCTTGCCGCCAAGCGCTTCAATTTGTGCCGCAGCCTCCTCGCGGGTCATTCCCGGCAGGGTGCCCGTGAGCACAAAGGTCTTGCCTACCAGGAGCCCCTGAGCTTCGCCCGCAACGTAGAGCGCAGACTGAAAATTGAGCCCGGCTTCCCGCAACCGGGATATGAGGGATCGATGGCGAGACTCGCTGAACCAGGCCACCACGCTGCGCGCAATCACCTCGCCCACATCATCCACCCCTAACAATTCCGCCTCGGATGCCCGCATCAACTCATCGAGGGATGAAAAGCGCCGGCCCAAGGCCTTCGCAACACCAGCCCCCACATGAAGAATTCCCAGCCCAAACAGCAGACGCCAGAGGTCACGCTCCCGGCTCTGCTGAATGCCGTCGACCAGATTCTGGGCCGATTTCTCACCCATCCGCTCCAAGGCCGCCAACTCGGCCACTCTCAGTCGATACAGGTCCGCCACATCGAGCACCAAGCCATGTTTGACGAGCTGCGCCACGATAACCTCTCCCGCCCCCTCGATGTCCATCGCGCCCCGCGAACACCAATGTTCAATGCGGCCTCGCACCTGCGCCGGACAGTCCGGGTTGACGCATCGCCACACGACTCCCTGCTCGGCTTCGTTCTCCTTACCCAATCGATTGATCTGACTTCCGCACTCGGGACAAACCTTGGGAAATTCGAACACTTGCTCGCTTCCCGTGCGCCGGCTGAGCACCACCGAAACGACCGCAGGAATCACCTCGCCCGCCTTTTCGATAATCACGGTGTCGCCGATCCGGATATCCTTGCGCGCCAGTTCCTCGGCATTGTGCAAGGTCGCCCGACTGATCGTGCTGCCAGAGAGAAAAACGGGCTCCAACTCCGCCACCGGCGTCAAAGCCCCCGTTCTTCCCACCTGGATGGAAATTGAATTCAACCGCGTCTCGGCCTGCTCAGGAGCATACTTGTAGGCAATGGCCCACCGAGGAGCCTTCGAGGTGGAGCCCAGCTTCTCGCGGTCCACGATCGAGTTCAGTTTAACCACCGCACCGTCCGTCTCGTAGCCCAGGCTCTTCCGGAACTCGTCGAGCTCGGTGATGGCGGCGAGCAGCTCCTCAGTGGACCCGCACCGCCACAGCCTGACCGGAGTTGGCAGCCCCCACCGCCTCAAACCTTCTACCAGGTCAACCTGGGTCTCCGGACGAAAATCCCCCACAACCTGTCCGATGCCGTAGACCACGACCGCGAGTGGCCGCTTGGCCACCGCCTGTGAATCGAGCTGTTTGAGGGAGCCAGCCGCGGCGTTACGGGGGTTGGCGAACGCCTCCTCTCCGGCCGCTTGACGCTCCTCGTTCATCCGAGTGAACCCCGCCGTCGGCAGGAACACTTCCCCTCGCACCTCCAGCACCGACGGAGCCGTTGGCCCGGAAAGCCGCAACGGGAGACTGCGAATGGTGCGCAGATTGTGGGTGATGTCATCTCCCGTGGTCCCATCCCCTCGGGTCGCCCCCACCGCCAACACCCCGTCCTCATAGCGAAGACTGATCGCCACCCCGTCGACCTTCGGCTCCACCACCCATTCCAAAACCTTGTCCGGCAAGAGTTTTTGAACCCTCAATACGAACTCCCGCACTTCTTCCTGCGAATAAGTGTTGTCGAGACTCATCATCGGAACGGCATGCCGAACCGAAGTAAACCCTTCCAAAGGAGCGCCGCCGACCCGCTGGCTCGGCGAATCCGCGGTGCGCAACTCGGGCCGTTCCGATTCCAACCTCAGAAGCTCCGCCATGAGCCGATCATACTCTCGGTCGCTGACCACAGGCTTGGCTAGAATGTAGTAGGCATAATCATGCCGGCGGATCTCCTCGCAGAGTTCCGCATGCCGTTGACGGGTTTGGGCGTCTGTCACAAGGCCCATTTCAGGAAAGACGCACCGGCTTTGCACGCCTAAATTAGCGAACTCCACTAGCCAAACGCCTTCCGCTGCGTTAGATATCCCTAGGTCACATTTCGAACCGCTTATGCCAATGCCCCTCCTCTCATCCTGGTGCAACAGCCGCGAGCACCCTTGGCACCCTTCCCGCCGGGAATTCTTACAGGTGGGATTTATCGGCAGCTTAGGCCTCACTCTCGGCCGGCTGCTCCAGTCGCAGGCTTTAGCCGCCACAGCGAAGCCAGTGGCGGGCAGTCCGGCGGCCACGTCCATGATCCATATTTACCTGCCGGGGGGCATCGCCGCGCAGGAATCCTGGGATCCTAAGCTGATCGCCCCGGTGGAATATCGAGGACCTCTCGGAACGGTCAAAAGCCGGATCGACGGAGCGTATTTCTCCGAGCACCTGTCCAAAACAGCTTCCATCGCCGACCGACTCACCGTCATTCGATCCATGACCCATGGAGAGGCGGATCACGACCGTGGAACCCACAACATGTTCACCGGCTACCGCCCTAGCCCGGCGATCCAATATCCCAGTTTCGGGAGCGTCATCTCTCATGAGCTGGGCTCGCGCCACGATCTCCCTCCCTATGTCTGCATTCCCAGCATGCCCACCACGTTCGCAGGAACCGGCTACCTGGGTTCCGCTTTCGGCCCGTTCAGCCTCGGGAATGATCCGGTCGCCAAGAACTTCAAGGTGCGCGACCTCTCCCTGCCCGACGGCGTCTCCGAAAAACGCTTCCAGGACCGCAAGTCCATGCGCGCGGTCGTCGATGCTCACTTCAGCGCACTGGAGCGATCGGACGCCCTGGACGGCATGGATTCCTTCTACCAGCGAGCCTACTCCCTGGTCAGCTCCGAGAAAGCACGCGCTGCGTTCGCCATCGATCGTGAACCGGAAAAACTTCGCGATGAATATGGGCGCAACGAAGCCGGCCAACGGATGCTCCTGGCGCGGCGGCTCGTGGCCGCCGGAGTCCGCTTGGTGTCCCTCACTTACGGAGGATGGGATCACCACGACAATATCAAGACCGGCATCTCAAGCCAGCTCCCCAAGTTCGATCAGGCGTTCGCCGCTTTGATCCGCGATCTCGACAACCAAGGCTTGCTGGACACCACGCTCGTCATGGTGTCCTCCGAGTTCGGACGCACTCCAAAAATCAATGGGACCGGGGGACGCGATCACTATCCCAAGGTCTTTAGTGTGGCTTTGGCCGGCGGAGGCCTGAAGCGGGGATACGTCCACGGTTCCAGCGACGCCACCGGCGGCGAGCCCGACAGCGATCCAGTGACCGTCCCCAATCTCGCCGCCACGGTCTATGGTCAGATCGGCATCGACTTTGAAAAGAACTTGATCGCACCCGGCAACCGGCCGGTGAAGATCGTCAAAGACGGGGAGATCATCCGCTCCCTGCTGGGTTAATCTCTCCCTGCACACCCGAGGTGAGTAACCGACTGACAACCTTTTGGCCCCGCGTCGCCGGCCGCGCGACACATTGGCTAACGCGAGCGCTCGGCTGCTGGCTGGCCGCTCAACCCGTCCTCGCGGTTTCACCCTCGGTCACCTCGCTCAACCCGCCCGGCGGCATGGCCGGCACCGAGGTCGAAGTCCAGTTGAACGGCTCCCGACTCGAGGACGCCCAGGAGCTGCTGCTTTACTCACCAGGCCTCACCGTCCGGGCTCTGGAGGCCAAAGGAGGCACGAAGGTTCGGGCCTTGATCGCGATTGAGCCGAGTTGCACGCTGGGCGAGCATCAGCTCCGGCTGCGAACTCTCTCGGGGCTGAGTGAGATCCGCACCTTCTTCGTGGGGCCGTTCCAGACGATCAAGGAAAGCGAGCCCAATAACGAACCGGCCAAGGCCCAGATGGTTCCGCTGAACAGCACACTCTCGGGAACCATCACCAGCGAGGATAGCGACTACTTCAAATTCCCCGCGAAAAAGGGCCAGCGTCTCTCGGTCGAACTCGAGGCGATCCAGCTTGGAAGGGTCTTGTTCGACGCTTATCTGTCCATCCTCGCGCCCGATGGCAAAGCCTTGGCCACTTGCGACGACTCGATGCTGCGGCTTCAGGATCCCGTGCTCTCGCTCCTCATCCCAGCCGACGGCTTTTACTCCGTTCTGATTCGGGATTCATCCTGGGGCGGGGCGGAGGATTTTGTCTATCGACTGCACTTGGGCTCGTTCCCCCGTCCCATGCTGGTCTACCCCCTGGGAGCAGCCCCGGGCGAGAGCGCCGAATTCACTTTCCTTGGCGATCCCATCGGCCCCTGGAAGCAACGCCTCAGCCTCCCCACCTCGCCGCTCGGAGAAACGTCTCTCTTCGCCGAGCAAGAGGGATTGCGATCTCCCTCCGGCAACCGAATCCGTCTAGCCAACCTCACGAATGTATTCGAAGTCGGAGACAATCATCAACGGGCCAGCGCCAACCCATCCCCGGTCTCCCCTCCATTCGCATTGAATGGGATTCTGGCCAAGGCGGGCGAGCAGGACTGGTTCTCCTTCCTCGCCAATAAACAGCAGCCTCTGGAACTCTCCGTCTACGGCCGTCGCCTCCGCTCTCCCATCGACTCGGTCCTTCAGATTTACGATGCCAAGGGCAAACTCCTCGATTCCAACGACGATGGAGCCGGACCGGACAGTGTGCTGAAATTCACACCGGAAGAGACCGGACGCTACTTCCTCCGGATTAACGATCAGCTCGGAAGCGGCGGGGCCGATTACGCCTACCGCGTCGAAGTCCGCCTGCCCGAGCCGCGTGCAGAACTCAGCATACCGGAGGTCGCGCGCAACGACACGCAAACACGCCAGTCCATTGCGGTGCCCAGAGGCAACCGCATGGCCACGCTGCTCCGCGCCAAACGTTCCGCGTTCAATGGAGAGTTGAGCTTTGAAGTCCCTGATCTTCCCGCGGGCGTCTCCGTTCAAGCGGAGTCGATGCCTTCCGGAGTCGACATCATGCCTTGGGTGTTTACCGCCTCTCCTGACGCAGGCCTGGCCGGCCGCCTCATTCGTCCCGTGGCCAGACCGACGAAACCCGTTCCCCGATTCCAATCCTCGTTCCGGCATTCGTTGGAATTGGTGCGCGGCAACAACGACCAGGTCTACTACGGAACCTTCAACGATCAACTGGCGGTCGCCGTCATCCAGGAGGTACCCTTCCAGCTCACCTTGGAACCCCCTTCCATAGCGCTGGTCCGGGCCGGAAACCTGAAGCTCAAGGTGGGGGCCGTACGACGCCCAGGCTTCGACGATCCCATCACGATCAAAATGCTCTGGAATCCTCCCGGCGTTACCGCCGAAACGGAGGTCACCATCGGCAAAGGGAAAACTTCGGTCGATTACCCGCTCACCGCAAAAGGGGATGCCCCGGTTTCAACCTGGAAGATCGTGGTTCTAGGCTCTGCACCGCACAAGGGAGGAACGGCCTACGCCTCGTCCGATCTCACACCTCTGCGCGTCAGCGAGCCGTTCATCCTCGGAAAGATCACGACCGTAGTGACCGAGCCTGGCCGAACGTTCCAGATGAAATGCGACCTCGATCAACGCGAGCCTTTTGCTGGCAAAGCATTGGTCCGGCTAGTGGGGCTGCCCGACAAAGCCCAAACCCAGGATCGAGAGATCACCCAGGAAGATAAAGAAGTCGTGTTCGACGTGACCCTGGATCCCAAAATACCTACCGGTTCTCATAAGAACCTGGCGTGCCAAGTGCACATCAAGGAAGGCGATGAAACCATTGTGCAGACCGTCGGCAGCGGAGGAATCCTTCGGATCGTGCAGCCCAAAAAAACAGTCTCCGGCCTCAAGCGGACGTCTTCTGCGGAAGCCATCCCACCCGCGAAATGAAGTTTGCCTGCCCTCATTGCTCCCAGCATCTCGACGCCGATGAGGCCTGGATCGGACGCAGCATCGCCTGCCCGGCGTGCGCACACAACTTGGTGGTTCCTCCAGCTCCCCCTCAGTCTTCCTCCGAACTTCCACCCGCCCAAGGGGCTTCTCAGCGGCGCGGGAAACGGGGCTGGGGAATCGCTTGTGCGGTCGCCTTCCTAGCTCTCGTCTGGGGCCTCAGTGGCAGGATGCCGATCTCGGGATGGCTCAGCAGTTGGACCGCCCCGCCCGTCGAATCCTTGGAAGTCTTTCCTCCGAGCATCCACATCAGTTCGCGAGAGGACCGTCAGTCTTTAGTGGTCCAAGCGGTGCTGAAGAGCGGGGCAACCCGCGATGTCACCGCGCAAGCCTCGATCCGATTGGCGGATGCCAGCGTCGCTCGGGTGGAGGCCGGGATCATCCAGGCCAAGTCGGATGGACAGACGCAGCTCCGCGTGCGCTACGGGGGCAAAGAAAAGACGATCCCGCTGTCCGTATCCCATGCGCAGGAGGATCGTAGCGTAAGCTTTCGGCTCGACGTCATGCCCGTGCTCATGAAAGCAGGCTGCAACAGCGGCGGCTGCCACGGAGCTTCCCGGGGCAAGGACGGATTTCACCTGTCCCTGTTCGGCTACGATCCCGATGGCGATTATGATCGCCTGACACGGGAATGGGTGGGTCGACGGATCAATCTCGCCCTACCCGAGGAAAGCCTGGTCCTCGAGAAGGCGATCGCCCGGGTCCCGCATGGAGGAGGAGAACGCTTCAAGGTGGACAGCGATTCCTATCGGGTCCTTCTCCGCTGGCTGCAAGCGGGCGCGCCGCCGGACCTCACCAACGTGCCCTCCGTGCTGCGCCTGGAGGTCATGCCTTCACACGCCGTGCTCGAAGGCAAAGACTCGACCCAAAAGCTCAGCATACGAGCCCACTACACGGATGGAAGCGACCGCGACGTCACCTCCTTGGCGGTGTTTTTCACCAGCAACGAAGTCGCAGCCAAAGTGAGCGAAGCCGGCCTGGTGACCGCGGGACAGCGTGGCGAGGCGTTCGTCATGGCTCGGTTTGAGACCCACACCGTGGGAGCGCAGATCATCGTCGTCCCTCCCGGCAGCTCAACACCCTTCCCCGAAGTCCCGGCGAACAACTACATCGACGAACTCGTTCAGGCCAAGTTGCGTAAATTGCGGATGCAGCCATCGCCGCTGTGTGATGACGCGACCTTCATCCGCCGAGCCTACCTGGATGTCACTGGCACGCTCCCCACGGCCCGCCAAGTGGAGGAATTCGTCGAGGACATGGGCTCCGGTAAACGGGAACAGCTGATCGACGAACTTCTGAAGCGAAAGGAGTTCGCCGACCTCTGGGTCATGAAGTTCGCCGAACTGCTCCAAATACGGTCCGCTCAAGACCAGTTCAGCTACAAGTCCGCGTTGCAGTACTACGATTGGCTGAGGGACCAACTGCTCGCCAATGTCCCTATCAACAAAATCGTGCAAAGCCTCATGACCGGCACAGGGAGCACGTTCCGACAACCCCAAGCGAATTACTATCAAGTTCAGACGGACACTCTTAAACTTGCGGAGAACACCGCGCAGGTCTTTATGGGCATGCGCATTCAGTGCGCGCAGTGCCACAACCACCCTTTCGACCGCTGGACCATGGATGACTATTATGGCTTCGCGAGCTTCTTCGCCCGCGTGGGACGCAAGCCTGGCGAGGATCCCCGGGAATTCATCGTCTACGACCGTCCAGAAGGAGAGATCAAGCATCCGGTGGGCGGCCGCCCGATGCCTCCCAAATTCCTCGGTGGGGAGACGCCGAACATCGAGGATCCAGAAGGACGCCGCGAAGCGCTCGCCACCTGGCTGGCATCACCCAACAATCCCTACTTCGCGAAAAATCTGGCCAATGTGGTCTGGGCGCATTTCATGGGACGCGGAATCATCGACCCCGTCGACGATGTGCGGGTGAGCAATCCCGCCTCCAACCCCGAACTTCTCGAGTCCTTGGGAAAACGATTTACCGAGTACCAATACGACTTTCGAAGGCTGGTTCGTGACATCTGCAACTCGCGCACCTACCAGTTGTCCACCCGCACCAATGACAGCAACGCCCTGGACGACCGAAACTTTGCTCGAGGGAACATACGCCGGCTGCGCGCAGAAGTGCTGCTGGATGTCCTAACCCAAGTGACCGAAACCAAGAACAAATTTCAAGGACTGCCCAGGGGTTCCAAGGCGGTGGAAATCCCGGACGGCAATGTTAACAACTACTTTCTGAGAACCTTCGGCCGGGCCACTCGCACCACCGTCTGTTCCTGCGAAGTCCGAACCGAACCGAATCTCTCGCAAGCCCTGCATCTCCTCAACGGCGCGACGACGCATGAAAAGATCGAACAAGGAGGCGTGGTGAAGAAGCTGATCAAGGAAGGAAAACGTCGGCAAGAGGTTGTCGATGAGCTCTACCTGCGCTGCCTCGCTCGCAAACCGACCCCCGAAGAGGTGCAAAACCTCGAGGGTTTCTTCAAGGAGGCAGCCGATCCTGTGCCCGTACTCAATGACTTGTTCTGGGCCTTGCTGAACTCCAAGGAGTTCGTTTTCAATCACTAGCCAGAATCACACCGCTACTCCATGGTCCGCGATACATGCATGACGGGTTGGCGCTGGGTAACTACCGGACTCATCACCTGGGCCCTGACGGCCTCGAGTTCGGCGCAGTCCAAGACCACCTTCCAGGATCAGATCCTGCCGCTGGTCGAGAATCACTGCGCCAAATGCCACAACCCTGACAAAAGGAAAGGTGACCTCGATCTGACCAGCTACTCCGGCATCACCAAAGGAGGCGCCTCCGGAGTGGTCGCGCAAAGTGGCAATCCCGAGGCCAGCAAGCTGTATCGGGTTCTCACGCACGATGAGGAACCCACCATGCCACCCAATCGGCCTCGCCTCGCCGACAAGGACCTGGAAGTTTTCAAACGCTGGATCATGGACGGCTTGCTGGACAACTCTGGGAGCAAAGCGACCATGGCTTCTCGCCTAGCGGTTGATCTCACGCTGAAAGCCACCCTGGACGGCAAACCCACCGGAGCCCCGGCCATACCGCGGGGGCTTCCCGTCGAGCCCGTCCTCCATACCCAACGGGCGGGTCCGATATTGAGCATCGGCGCCAGCCCCTGGGCGCCGGTGCTGGCCGTTTCCGGACAAAAGCAAGTCCTGCTCTATCACTCGGACACCCGCGAGCTCGCCGGAGTTCTCCCGTTCACCAACGGACAGCCGCACACCGTCAGGTTTTCGCGCAGCGGCGATCTGGTGCTCGCCGCGGGTGGTCAGGGCGGGAAGTCCGGACGAGTGGCGCTGTGGGATGTGGGGTCAGGCAAACCCATCATGGTGGTGGGCGATGAGTATGATGTGGCCCTTACCGGGGATATCAGCCCCGACCAGACCCGCGTCGCTCTCGGCGGTCCAGGCCGCACCCTCAAGATTCACCTCACCGCAACCGGAGACGTGGAGCACCGGATTAAAAAGCACACGGATTGGATCACCGCCGTGGCATTCAGTCCGAACGGACTGCTCCTGGCCTCCGGCGATCGCAATGGTAGCCTCTACGTCTGGGATCCCGACAGCGGTCAGGAAATCTTCTCCCTCCCGGGACACCCAGGGAGCATTCGAGCCCTCAGTTGGCGAGGAGATTCGAAGGTTCTCGCGTCCGCCGGAGCGGACGGCACCATCAAGACCTGGGAGCTCGAGAGCGGCAAACCGGTGAAAAGTTGGCTCGCTCATGAAGGAGGTGTCACTGGGCTCCATTTCTCCCATGATGGACTTATCGCCAGCTGCGGTCGCAATGGCAAAGTGCGGACGTGGGATAAGGATGGAAATAAACGTAAATCCATGGAGCTCCAGAACGAGCTTCCCCTCAACGTTGCCTTTAGCCAAGACGGCCGGCTGCTCTTCGCGGGCACCTTCAGTGGCAAGGTGCTCGTTTGGAACACCACGGATGGCAAGCCGGTGGGCGAGCTGGATGCCAATCCGTCGAGCAAGAGTCCTAAGTCGTCGAAATTGGCGACCCACTAGCCGACCTCGGAGTGTCCTTATCGGCTCGGCATACTGCGAAAGACTCGAGTGTTCGAGTTAATGGCTCTGACGTCCCAGCGGTCCGGGCGGACCCCGTCAAGCCACACCTGTCCCAGGGAACGTCGTGCCACCTGCGCCTGATTGTTTTGCCCCCATTCCACGAGGGACGACAAGGGATCCAGTCGCAACACACTTCGATGGGTGTCGCCGATGAACTCGCGATCGAAGGTCCACTCACGCCAACCCTCTGCATGAAGAGTGACTTGACCTTGGATTCGGTCGGCGAGATGCACCACTTGGGCAACCGATGCCTTAAACTCAGGCACCCCGCCAGGCGCTTCTCCCCGCTGGATCGAATAGTGAGCGGCCTCAGGCACCGCATACAGAGGCGCTTTGAGCCCGGGCCAATCCATGTCAAAGACCGTCCGGCTGGTTGACAGGGGCGATGGCTTGAGCCGGGTAACCTCCGCGAGACCGGTCGGGATGGGCGAGAGCACGAGGGGAGAAATGGGCCAGGTAAATGGAATCTCATGCTGATCGAAGGCGGCATACAGACCAAGAAGCTCAGGCTTCAGCGGATCATGTCCCCAGCAGCCCCAAGCGCCATAGGGGTAACGAGCCAGCACGCTGGACCAATAGCGTAGTCGAGTGAGCGGATCGCGCGGGACGGACTTCGTCCATTCCCACACCCGAGGTAGCTTTCTTCGCTCCTCCCGGCTGAGCGGCAGTGCGGCAAGGTCAGCCGCAGAAACCGGCAGACCGCGCGCACCATACAAGGGCATGACCGTGATATCTCCCGCGGGCCCTGAGAACCGCAGGGTGAGCCCCCCCGAATCAAACACGAGCTCCTGCAGGGGATGCTGCAGAAAGATGCCCAGCGGACAGTCACCCTGCTCCCATCCCTTGGTCTCACCAAACCACAAGAGAATCCAGCGCTCCTGCATTTTTGAAACCTCGGCCGGGGTGCCGTTGGTTACTAACTTGGGCCCATTGGCACCGAAGGCAAGGTAGCGAGGAACGGTGGGACTCTGAGCCGATTCCGGCACGAAAAAGCGAACTTCTCGCGCGGCGGTGTGGAGCAGGAGGGCCGGTGAGAGCGCCGTCTCGACCCACACCGATCCCGCGTCGCCCCACGAATCCGCCAACGGCGCTGGATGAGGCACAGGGGGCAACGCCCGACGCGCCGCTTCGTCGTTCTCGCCGCGATTCGGTCCGCAGCCTACCAGGATTCCCGAAAGCAAGATCAGGCCCCATCGCCACGGATGAGGAAACCACCGCCAAAAGCAAAAGTCGCAATGCACAAGCGCGCCAGTAAAGAGGCAACTCCGCATCGACATCAAGCCTGATCAAAAAGTCGATTTTTTTAACGCCCTGTTCCCAGAATCCCTGTTAAGATCCGGTCGTCATGCAAACTCCTGATCTCAAAGGACTGAGCGTTTTGATCATCGAGGATGAACCTCTGTTGCGCAGACAGCTCGCGGCAGAAGTCGAACGTTTGGGCGCCGACGCCACATCGGTTGGATCCCTGGAGGCAGCCCAGAGGGCAATGCACGGCGTCGATTTCGACTTCTTGCTGCTGGACGTCCACCTGCCGGACGGCCGAGGAACCGACTGGCTGAAGGAAGGAAAGCTCCCCAAGAACACCGGTGTGATCATCATGACCGCCCACGGCGAGGTCAACGGCGCCGTGGAGGCGATGCGGTTGGGTGCTTTGGACTATCTGGTGAAACCGTTTGAACCGGTTCAAGTAGCCCTGGTCCTCGCCCGGGCTCGGCAGCAGAAGCAGCATGCCCGGCTGGACGAACATCGTCGGGTCGAGGGGGACGAATCAAGCAACCACTTCTTCTTCGGCCGCAGCCTCGCCAGTGTGCAGCGGCACCTGGAAAAAATTGTGGCCGCCGACCAGCGCCTGCTGGCTCACTTGCCCCCCGTGCTGATCCAGGGGGAAACCGGCACCGGCAAAACCACCATCGCCCGATGGATCCATCACCATGGTCCTCGCGCCAACGCTCCCCTGGTCGAGGTCAACTGCAGCGCCTTGCCGGACACCCTGGCCGAGTCCGAGCTTTTCGGTCACGAGCGCGGCGCCTTTACCGACGCGCGCAGCGCTCGAATGGGATTGTTCGAGGCCGCCAACGGTGGAACACTGTTCCTCGACGAGCTTCCCAGCCTCTCCCCCCTGCTTCAGGCGAAAGTGTTGAAAGCGCTAGAGGATCATCGAATCCGGCGTCTCGGCGGCAACCGCGAGATCGCCGTCGACGTCCGTATTATCGCGGCCGCCCCCGCCGACCTCGCCCAACTGGTCGCCAGCGGCCAATTTCGTCAGGATCTGTACCACCGCTTGGATCTCTATCGGCTGCAGCTGCTCCCGTTGCGGGAACGTGCTGAGGATCTTCCCGCCCTGGCCGAGCTGCTGCTGCGCCAAACCTTCAAACGCCATCGACTTCCAGAGCGCCCCCTAAGTCCTGTCGGACTCCAACGATTGCTCTCCAATACCTGGCCAGGCAATGTTCGCGAGCTGTCGCACGAACTCGAGCGAGCCGTGGTCTTCGAGGAAACCCCCGAGCTGCAACTGGAGCAGTTCGCGGCGAGAACGTCCGGCGCGCGGCCGCCGGCCGTGTTGGGTTCAACCCACGACTGGTTCAATCCAGAGTTTAAATTTCCGGCGGAGGGATTCTCTCTCGAAACCGCGATCAACCGAATGATCGCCCATGCACTCCAGCAGACCGATCAAAACGTGTCCGCCGCCGCGCGCGTACTCGGGGTATCCCGAGACTACGTGCGCTACCGGCTTTCCGGCCAAAAGACGAAACCTGAATCCTACTCCACCGATACCGGCGCGGGATCTGTGACCTGACCAGGTGGGCAGACGTCGCCTAGACACCGGCGCTGACTTGCGCGAAGTAGCCGCCGAGCTTTTGAAGCTCTTGAGGTGTGCCGAACTCCGCGACGGCGCCGTCCCGGATTACCAGCACCTTGCTGGCGGCCTGAATCGTCGCCAAACGATGGGCGACCATAAATGTCGTCCGTCCTTTCATGAGCAAGATGAGGCTTTCGATCACCAGCGCCTCGCTTTCTCTGTCCAAGGCGCTGGTGGGCTCATCCAGCAGCAGAATCGGAGCATCCTTCAGAAAGGCGCGGGCCAGATTGATGCGCTGCTTCTCGCCCACGCTCAGGCGGGCCGCGCCTTCGCCAACCAGTGTATCGTAGCCTCCCGGAAGACGCAGAATGAAGTCATGCGCGTTCGCAGACCGCGCCGCATTCTCAATATCCTGCTGCGATGCTCCCAGCCGACCGAACTCGATGTTCTCCCGAATCGTACCCTGAACGAGCAGGGGCTCTTGCAGCAGCAGGGCGATCTGGCCGCGCAGTTCGTCTCGACGAAGCTCACGCAGATCGATTCCCGCCAGGCGAATTGCGCCGCTGCTGGGGTCGAAAAACCGGGGGATCATATGGAGCAAGGTTGATTTCCCGGCGCCGCTGGGGCCGATGATGGCGATCACGTCCCCTTGCTGCGCCCTGAACGACACGTCGCGAATCACCGGATGTCCCTGCTGGTACGCGAAGGACACCTCAGCGAACTCGAGTTCCCAGGGCCCGGAGCCGGGAGTCACGGACCGAAGCGAAGGCAAGGGCTGGGGCGTGCGGCAATTGGGAACCTCCTGTGGCTCGTCTAGAATCTCGAATACCCGTTGAGTGCCCGCGCCTGCTGTGGCGAGGGTGGCACCCACGTGGGACAGCTGGCTTAAGGGTTCCTGAAACTGGGTGAGGTAGGCCAAAAAGATGAGCAGTTGTCCGACCGTGAGCTGTCCATCCAGAACGCGATTCCCACCTACCCACAAAATGATCGTGCTGCTGGCGGCAAACGTCAGAGCCACGGCGGCACCGTAGCGAAGTTCAGCCGCATGCTGGGAGAGCCTGCGGGTTCGGGACAAATCTGCCAGACGCTGGAAAATCCCTTGGACGTAAGTCTCCCGCGTGTAGCTCTGGATGAGCGGCAGCAGATGGATGGTCTGCTGAACGCGCGAAGACACCTCGCTGTCGGACTCCTGTGCCAATTTGCCTCGCTGGCTCATCGCGGGGCCCAACATGCGGATGACAAACAACAAAACCGGCGCGGTGCCGAGCGCAATCGTGGCCAGCAGTAGATCGATCTGCACCATGACCAAGAACATCAGCGCCAGCGACAAAAGTGCCGTGAGCAGAGTCATCAGGCCCTGCTGGAAGAGAGTCTGGAAGGCGTAAGTGTCCCAGGAGGCTCGATAGATCAGGTCCCCGCTGGGCATCTTTTGATGGAACCGCCACGAGAGTTGCTGCAGTCGGGCGAGCAGGTCCAATCGAACCCGGGCCAGGCCCCGAAGGCTAATGCCAATGCTTAGGTAATTCTGGAGCGCAGAAATCAGCGCCTGAAAGGCATAGACGAGAAAAGCCAGCCCCACCATGACCACGATTCCTTGCTGGGGCGTGCCTACCCAAACTGAGGTCCAGCCCTTCATCCCCTGAGCCTCGGTTTTTCCGCCAAGGAAGTGATCGACTAGGATGGAGAGCGGCCAGGGGCGAAGCAGGCCGGCCACAACTCCCAGGATGAGCAACCCGATCACTCCCAGGATTCGAAAGGTGTCGGCCCGGTAGTATCTAAGTGCGCGCAAAAGGTTCGCCATGAACGGGTCGCAGCCTAGGAATTCACCTCCCCAAACGCCAGCGCAATCAGGGACAGGCCTCACTTCACTCGTCCTTTGAACGCCTGCGCGATCAGGGACAGGCCTCACTTCACCGGTCCTTTGGACAGGACGCCTGCAGATGGTTAATTCCGGGTGAGACTTGAAGGGAATCGTCACCCAGGTAGGGAGAGACTAGATCGAAGATCGATCCGATTGACCTTGGGGTTCTGTTCTGGTCGAGCCCACTCCTGCCCCCCCAACCCCGGCCCCCAATAATTTATTCGCATCTGAGCCAGCCCTTGGCATAGTCCGACTCGAATGTTCGCTGCGATCCTCTTCAACGCGCTGAACTGGCTGATGCCAGCGGCCTTGCTGCTGCTCGTCGCGCTCGTCTTTCTCGCGTGGGGTTATCGCAACTCCCGACTCTCCCCGGCATACAAACTTCTATGCCTGAGCCTCAAGATTCTCGGTCTGATCGCCTTGGCTCTGTGCTTGCTCGAACCGGTGTGGGTGGCGGAACGCGCCCGATCAGGAGCCAACTTCTTTCTGGTTCTGGCGGACAATAGTATGAGCCTCCAGATCAAGGACCAGGGCAGTGCCCAAAGCCGAGGAGATGAACTCAAAAAGCTCCTGGTCGAGGAGGGGCCAGCCTGGCAAAGCACTCTGGCCAAGGATTTTCAGGTGCGATCCTACACCTTCAGCTCCCGGGTCCAGCGCGTAGAGGCCTTCTCGGATCTCCCCTTCGATGGTAAGGCGTCCGCCCTGGGATCCGCCCTCGCGTCCCTGAAAGAACGCTTCCAAGGTCAACCCGTCGCGGGCATCCTGCTCTTTACCGACGGGAATGCCACCGATCTGCCCAAAGGTATCACGGATACCAATGGACTCCCCCCCATCTACCCGGTGGTCCTGGGCCGAAACGCGCCGGCTCGGGACATCGCTCTGACCGGAGTGAGTGCCACTCAGACCGCCTTTGAGGATGCGCCCGTGAGTGCCCAGGCCGATGTCGCGGCGTTCGGCTACTCTGGACGCAAGATCTCCGCGCAGTTGCTCGACATGGCCGGCAAGGTCATCGCTGAGCAGACCGAAACTCCCACCAGTGACGACGCCCGAGTGGCGTTCCGCTTTCAGTTCAAGCCCGACCACGCCGGACTGAGCCACTACCAAGTCAAGGTCCTGGCTCAGGACGAGCGATCGTCCAGTTCCCCACCGCTCCCCACCTCCGAAGCAACCCTGGCCAATAACTCTCGCCACTTCTCTGTCGACCGCGGGCAGGATCCGTTTCGTGTGCTCTACGTGTCCGGCCGTCCAAATTGGGAATACAAGTTTCTGAACCGCGCCCTCCAAGAGGACAGCCAGGTGCAGTTGGTTGGCCTCATCCGCATCGCCCGTCGCGAGCCCAAGTTCGATTTCCGAGGCCGGACCGGCGAGTCCAGCAATCCGCTGTTCCGTGGCTTTGGAAACCAGGATAAGGAAGAGATCGAGCGCTACGATCAACCCGTGCTGATCCGACTGAACCTCCGAGATCAAAATGAGCTGCGCGGCGGGTTCCCCAAACTGCCGGAGGATCTCTTCGCCTACCATGCCGTCATCATCGACGATCTGGAGGCGGAGTTCTTCAGTCCCGACCAGTTGCTATTGTTGCAAAAGTTTGTCTCCTTGCGCGGCGGCGGCTTGCTCATGCTCGGCGGACAGGAATGCTTCCAACAAGGGAAATACCAGCGCACCCCCGTGGGGGACATGCTGCCAGTCTACCTGGATGCCCCCCCCGTAACCCGTCCCGCCACCAACCAACTCAAGTTCAGCCTCACCCGGGAAGGATTGCTGCAACCCTGGGCTCGCCTGCGCAGCCAGGAAGTCGATGAGCAGGTTCGAATCGATGCCATGCCCGGGTTCAAAGTGCTCAACCAAGTCCGGGACTTTAAGCCGGGAGCCACCGTAGTTGCCACCGTCAAGGACGATCAGGGAACCCAATACCCCGCCATCGTCACTCAGCGATTCGGAAACGGCCGCACCGCCGCCGTCATGATCGGCGATCTGTGGCGATGGGGCCTCAAGGACGCAGAGTTGCACCAGGATATGGACAAAGCCTGGCGTCAGCTGGTCCGCTGGCTCGTGGCCGATGTGCCGAAACGCGTCGAATTGGAAACCGAGACAAATCTGTCCGATCCCAACCAGTCGACCACCCTGCGGGTGCGCGTGCGGGGCAAGGATTTTCTACCCCTCGATAACGTCAGCGCCTCCATCGTCGTGGAGCAGATGACTGCCGTCGGCACGAACCGATCGACGGTTCGACTGACCGCCGAGCCTTCGGCGACCGAGCCCGGGGTGTACGAGACCACCTACATCCCCCGCGAGGCCGGGGCCTTTGAAGCACGCGTCGTGGCGACTTCGGGAACCGGAGTGGAGGAAGGAAAAATTTCCGGCGGCTGGGCATCCAACATCGGCAACGAGGAATTTCAGGCCCTGAAGCCGAACACCGGCCTGCTCGAAACCCTTGCCCGCGTGACGGGAGGCGAGGTCGTTCCGGCCTCCGGCCTGAACAGCTTTGTCAACGGCTTGCCCAATCGCAAAGTGCCCCTCATGGAGACCGCCAGCACCCCGCTGTGGCACCGCTCCCTGGTGTTCCTCTTCGCACTGGCCTGTTTCATCGGAGAATGGGGCGTCCGCCGTTGGAAAGGACTCGCGTGACACGGATTCTGCTGCCGATTCTCCTCGGTCTGTCCATGATGCGCGCAGCTCTCCCCGCTGCCGACTCAGCCGCCACCGGCGCGCCTCCCGCCCGTAGCCGACTGCTCGTCGTTCTGGGCGCCCCGGGGGAGGAAACCTATCAAACCCTGTTCAAGGAATGGGGAGATCGCTGGCTGGCCGCCGCCCAGAAGGCCGAGCTCTCCGCCGTTCCGATCGGATTCGATCCCGCAACCGCCACCAACTCGATTCAACAGCTGCGCGAGGCCCTCAATTCCGAACCCAAGGAAGGTTGGGGCGATCTGTGGATCGTCCTCATTGGCCATGGAACCTTCAACGGCAAGGAAGCCAAATTCAACCTGACTGGCTACGACGTCACAGCCCAGGAACTGGCAGAATGGCTGAAACCCTTCCGACGGCGTCTTGCTGTGATCAACTGCACCTCCGCCAGCGGCCCTTTTCTCAAGGCGTTGTCCGGCGAAGGTCGCAGCATCCTGACGGCTACCAAAAACGGCGCGGAACAGAATTTTGCCCGCTACGGAGACTTCATCAGCGCCGCCATCGCCGATCCAGAGGCAGATCTCGACAAAGATGGTCAGACCTCTCTGTTGGAGGCTCATCTGACGGCCGCCAAACGCACGGCCGATTTCTACCAACTTGAACAACGCATGGCGACCGAGCATCCGTTGCTCGACGACAATGGCGACGGCTTGGGAACACCCGCCGATTGGTTTCGCGGCGTGCGTGCTGTCAAGAAAGCCAAGGACGGAGCCGAACCGGACGGTCTGCGAGCCAATCAGCTGTGCCTGGTTCCCAATCTCACCGAGCGAGCGCTGCCGCCTGCTCTGCGCCAACAGCGTGATCAAATAGAACTCAAGATCGCCCGGTTACGTGAAACCAAGGCGACCCTGAGCGAGGATGACTATTACTCCAGCTTGGAACCCTTGCTCTTGGACCTTGCTCGGCTCTACGCATCCAGCACGAAGCCTTAACGCCCACTCGGGGCAGGTGTGATCAGCCGGTAATAGAAGTGGGGCACTCCGTCTCCCACCGGGACAAGAATGCTAGCCCAGCGATTGCTGAGAGAGGCCGGCACGTCGGCCAGCGAGTTCCAGTCTCCCGCCCCCAAAGCCAGCGCTTGCACGATGCGATAGGTCCGATTCGACCTCATCGCAAAGCTGAGTTCGAGTTGATCTCCTGGCGCCGACGTGGCTTGTAGAGTCAGAAAATCTGTCCCTTCCCGAGGATGGGTGCTGGCCAAATACTCGTCCCGATCGCTTCGGCCGTCACCATCGGAATCCAACGTCAATTCGGAAGGCACTCCCGGATTCAATCCATACTGGGTCTCCCAAGCATCCGGCAAGCGGTCATTGTCGAGGTCCGCCAGCCCCGAGAGTCGAACCGTAGGGCTCGCAAAACTGGTTCCGGCCCGGTTGGTGACCGTTACGGTGTAGGAAGCTAAATGAGTGCTGTCCACGACCGGAATCGTCAGGATGCAAAAATTCTCGGCCCGGAGCAGGTTCGTGAACGGCTGGCCGTTGCGACGCCAGCTGAATAGAAAGGGGGGAGTCCCGGTAACCTCCGCGGAGAAGGAGGCCGAATCCCCCAGGAGCACGCTGGTGGTTTGGGGACGAACCAAAAAGGTCGGCTTCAGTCCCACGAAAAGGGCCGCCGGGGCCGAGGTCACAGATGCAAATTCATCCGTCACGGCAACCGTGTAAGATCCACTCCAGGCCACCTGCGCCTGGGAGAACGTGAGGCTGGCGTTGGTTTCGTCCAGCAGCGCCGCTCCGTCCCGATACCACTGATACTGCAGCGGCCCCTTTCCGACCGCCATCACCGTGAATGTTCCCGGGGCTCCCGGTGCTAGCACTCGGTTGGTCGGCGAGGCTAAAATCGCCGGATAGATCTGGTAGTCGGCACTGGCCAACTGACTGTTGGTCGAACCCGCTTGAGTCGCTGCCGCGCGCAGCAACCCCGGGGCGGCCACCCAAACCGGTCCAGTATAACGCGTGGACTGAGAGCTGGGAGCCATTCCATTCGTCGTGTAGCGAATGATGGCACTCGGGGTGGCACAGGCCAGGCTCACCCACTGGGCGCCTGCGTACGAACCTGCCGGAGGATCGAAGGTGGGAGGCTCTACCCGCTGCACGTCGGAGAACAAGGCATCCATCGCCAAGGGACGAACGGCCTGGCCCTCCAGTCCCGCCTCCAACCGCATCCACGCCCGTCCCGTCAGTTCAGCGTAGTCCAAGCGGAGCGCGTGTCGACCAGCGGTAAGTTCGCGACTGGCGACGACTCCGTTGGTCATAACCGGCTCCGAGGGGATGAGCGGTTGGTCATCGATCCAAACCGACAGCTGATCGTCAGCGCTGGCTCTGAAGGTGTAACGTCCCGTCTCCGGCACAACCCAGTACGCCTGCAACCGCGCGCTGAAGCGGTCGGCCGGGGCTCCGGCCGGAGCTGAAGTCCCCCAATTGAGATCAGGGGCCGGTTCTACGCGCCTGGTTCGGACGGCTCCCGACCAGTTGGTGGTGCCAAAATACTCGGTGTAAAGTCCATCTCCCCCGAGCGAAACAACCTCACCGAACAGCCAAGGCAAAAGGCCGCCATCCCCATACGCAGGAATCCAGGATCCATGACCTACTCCGAGGCTGGCTGGGAACTCGGTATAACGAACCGACTGCCCGAGGGCCCGCAGCGATAGAATCATTTGACGCGACCGACCCACCAACACGACGCCATCGTCCTCAGCATGAAAAGCCCACACCGGCACCGATCCGATGCTGGACACCCTTCGTGGATCGCCGCCACCGCAAATCGGTACCGCGCCGCGAAACACTCCGGGCCAGCGGGAGATTGCTTCCCAAGTCCCAAATCCGCCCATGGACAGCCCCGTGACCAACAGCCGCGACACGTCGATTTGGGCGGCATAGGGGCCGCTGTTCGTTAGCTGTGCCAGCAGTGCCATCACGCTCGCCAGCGGCCAGGTTGGCTGAGCGGTAAAGTCTCCCGTCCCATCTGGATCCCCCCAAGTGTCCCCGGCGTTCATGCCAGCCCAGGTCAGGCCCGGAGGGCACTGGGGGGCGAGCATAAAGCACGGCCAGCGGGCCTGGTTGTGGGGCTCCACGAACACGAGTTGCGCCGCCTGGCCGTCGAGTTGCAGCCGATTGTCCGTCCCACGTTCCCCCGCCCCGTGCAAGAACAACACCAAGGGATACTTTTGGTCGGGCAATGGATTCCGCGGAGTCCAGAGGCGTGCCGGAAGAATCTGGGTGGGTGAGTTCGTATATCGCAGTGGCAGAAAATCATCCACCGTGGCCCCGAAGCCGACTTGGCCCCCGATTGCCAAGGTCGTTAAGACCCATCCCCACCATCGGACTAGAGAGGCCTGGGACGCTCTTGCTCCCCTGCGATCGGGGCGCCGCTCGGTTTGCTGCCCTATCGGGCCTTGTGTATTCATAGATGACCTGATGCTCCTCCGACTGTGGTGGATGGTAGATCCTAGCCCGGACGGAGAGAAGCTGTCCAACTCTCACTTTCCCCCTAGACGCCCGACGCTTCCGCGCTAATTTCAGACCACAAATCTATGGCTAAAGAACCTAGCATCGAACTTAAGGAAGGAGACAAGGCGCCGCTCTTCTCCGCTCCAACCAGTGGAGGAGGGACGGCGTCACTCAAGGACTTTAAGGGCAAGCCCGTGATCCTCTACTTCTACCCCAAGGACGACACACCGGGTTGCACCAAGCAGGCTTGTGCGTTCCGCGATGAATTCGCGGCGTTCAAGAAAAAGGGTGCGGTCATCCTGGGAGTCAGCGTGGACTCTGTGAAAGCCCACGATAAATTCATCGAGAAGTTCAATCTTCCCTTTCCGTTACTGGCGGATGAGGACCATCGGATTGTTGAAGCGTACGGTGTTTGGGGCGAAAAGATGTTCATGGGTCGCAAGTATCAAGGTACTCATCGGGTCACCTTCCTCATCGGAGACGACGGCAAGATCAAGAAGATCTGGCCGAAGGTAAAACCGGAGGAGCATGCCGCCGAAGTGTTAGCTGCTCTTTAACCCGGGCCAGACAGTCCCATTTCGCCTTTGCATCTGAGCGCAGCTTCCGGTTGAGTCTGCGGAATGCGGGACAATGAAACGGTCAGCTGCCCATTCTGCGGTCAGGACAATTGCCTGATGATCGATGGCTCGGTCGGATCTCAACGGTTCACGACCGATTGCGAGGTATGTTGCCGCCCCTTCGAGGTGCTCGTGGAGTGCGAGGACGGGGAACTGGTGAGTGTCTCCACCAACGGATAGCGTCTCGCGCCCATGCCCGCCCTCATGGAGTTTGCCGCCGTCCTGCACCCTGACGATTCCGTAGCGGTGCTGAAAAAACCGCTCCCAGCCGGCCAAACCATCACTCTACCCGACGGCACGGGCTTCCACTCGCGCGCCGTCCCGCCGGGGCATAAAGTGGCCTTGCGACGCATCGCCGCCGGCGAGCCGGTGTTGAAGTATGGCCAGTACATCGGTCGAGCGTCGCAGGACATCCTTCCGGGTGACCACGTCCACAGCCACAATCTCGAAGCCGGGGAACTGCCACCCCATTCCCCGGCTTTCGCAGCGGCCGCCCCGAACGCTTCGAGCTTAACTCCCTCGTCCCCTGCCCTTCGAACGTTCCCGGGATTCTTGCGTCCCTCCGGCAAGGTGGGAACTCGCAACTACCTGGCGGTGATCTCGAGCGTAAATTGCTCCGCCTCCGTCTCGCGCTACGTGGCGGACGCTTTCAAAGGGGAGTCGCTGCAGCGCGAGTTCTCGAACATCGATGGTGTGATTGCGCTCACTCACAAGAGCGGTTGCGCCATCGACCCCGGCGGGCCCACCGAACTCCTTCAGCGTGTGTTGGCCGGCATGGCTCGACATCCGAATATCGGAGGCTATGTCCTGATCGGCCTGGGTTGTGAAGTGAATCAGGTGTCGTCCCTCGTCACCAATCAGGGGCTCGATCGCGCCCTCGACGGCGTGAGCGCCCCGGTTGTGCTGAACATTCAGCAAGCGGGTGGCGTGCGCAAAACCGTGAATGCCGGGATCGCAGCCGTCCGACGACTACTCCCCGGCGCCAACGCGCTTCAACGAACCCCACAGGGTCTCGACAAACTCGTGCTCGCACTGAACTGCGGTGGGTCCGATGGCCACAGCGGGTGCACCGCCAATCCCGCGCTGGGCTGTGCCTCCGACGCCCTGGTCGCCGCCGGTGGGACCTCTGTCCTGGCCGAGACCCCGGAGATTTACGGAGCGGAACATCTCCTGGCGCAACGCGCCGTGAACCCTCAGGTTCGCATCAGCCTGCTGGAGTTGATTCGGTGGTGGGAAGCGCACGTCGCCCAGTTCGGCACCAGCATCGACAACAACCCATCCTTCGGGAATCGCGCCGGCGGATTGACCACCATCTACGAGAAAAGCCTGGGAGCCATCGCCAAAGGCGGACAGGCCCCGCTGCAAGCGGTTTACCGGTATGCCGAGGAGATCAAGGACCCGGGATTTTGTTTCATGGATACGCCTGGGTATGATCCCGTCAGCATGACAGGTCTCGTGGCCGGCGGATGCAACATCGCCGTGTTCACCACCGGACGTGGGAGCGCCTACGGCTGCAAGCCCACGCCCTGTATCAAAGTTGCGAGCAACACCCCGCTGTATCGGCATCAGCAAGACGACATGGATATCAATGCGGGAACGATCCTGGATGGCACTGGGACGGTGGAAAGCGTTGGGCGGGAGATTTTCGAACGCATCATCGCCATTGCGGGCGGCGAGCGAACCAAGAGTGAAGAGTGCGGCCTAGGCGACGAAGAGTTCGCCCCCTGGATGCTCGGCCCCACCCTCTAGAACCGAACCCGCGGTAGGAGCCGAGTGACGAGGCTTTCCCCCACCAGCCAATTCAGTCCGATATAAAACCTTGGATGTTTGCTTACGTTACCACTTTCGAGCATCCCTGGTTTGCGGTTACGGACACCAATGGGATGTATCGACTCCCCCCACTGGAACCTGGCGAGCACGTCATCTGTGCCCAGCATCGGCAACGAAAGCTCTACGAGAAAGTGCGAGTCGATGAGACGGGCAGTCCCCAGACCTTAGATTTTTACTTTGAAGAGACGGACTCGCCGACTGGAGGCTCGGCAAAGATTCTTTCAGAATAGGGCTTGCATGGCCGCCACGATTCCCTTAGAAACTCCTCCTCGCAACCATGGTTGCCTCGGTAGCTCAGTTGGTAGAGCAGTTGACTCTTAATCAATTGGTCCTAGGTTCGAGTCCTAGCCGGGGCACCAACTTTCGCTTCCTGCGAAAGTTGCCACGCCGAAGTTTCCACGAAGGCGGGCGTCTCCATATAGAACCGACCCTAAGCAACTCGAGGTTCGACTGTGCCATCAATTACCGATCCTCAAGAATGCGACCGCCGTGAATCTCGCCAGGATTCCGCCTCAAAGCCCTGAGTTGCCCTAAGGAAGGTCTACCCTGAGTTCATTGTGACCAACTCGCTGAACGTACGTTCACCAGTTTGGTCATGGGCACCAGGGCACCCGATCGAGGTACCAGTCACGAACGCCATCCCCTTATGGACTGCGTGTGGCATGCCACCGCTTTTCCTGCACGCCACAGACAGGCACTTCGTTCACCCAAGGAAGGAACCAGCCGAAAGCTTATGACCAACTCGCTGAACGTACGTTCACCGGTTTGGTCATGGGTACTAGGGCAACCAATCAAGGCAACAGCCAGGGACGCCCTTACCCTTTATGGACTGCGCGTGGCACGCTTGAAGCGCAAGCCCTGGCCACCACACCCAAGATCGAAGCCTGGTCTCTGGAGTGCGATCCAGAAGCCACCTACACCTTTTCCTTCCGCTTCCACGGTCAAGCAATACTCGCTGCACACCTTCCAGCGAGAACAGGGGGCCGCCAGCGAGTATGAGGTTCATGCGGTGCAGGGAATGCAACGGTTTATGGGCGGATCGAGAGAACGATGTTGTGGATCGGAGAGGAAAAGTCCCAAAAATCAGTCGCAGAATCAACGCCATTAGCTGCAAGGTGACGCAATGCGCATCAAGACCACGATCACTCAAGATGACTATGCGGCTTTCGTGAAGCACGTCGCCCGCTTTGTGTCTCCCCCCGCGGGAAATAAGACGATCCAGAGATTGATTGGAGTCGGTGTCGGCCTTGCCATTGCCTTCGTCGCATCCGTCGTGGATTTATCTGCGCATGCCAAGACTTTGGCTTTATTTTTTTCCGGAGTAATTGCCGGAATCGTTCTTCTCTTGGCAGTGATTAGCGGAATCTCGCGCCGGCAGATGCTGCGCATGCGGCCAGCGGAGGATGGTTTCATACTCGGTTCACAGGAGACGATTCTAGAGGACGAAGCCCTTCGTCAAAAGTCCGAGCATCACCAGGCTCTTTTTCAGTGGTCGCTTCTTCGTCAGATTCACGTTGCCGAACAGCATGTTTTCATCATGTTTGACCGAGTCGCAGGCATTATTCTGCCAAGGCGTGATTTTTCATCTGACGAAGAGCGAGAGAGATTTGTAAACGAGATTGAACAACGGTCCGGCAAGCGAAGGACATAAAATTGACGCTTGCGAGACTACCCTAGTTAGTGCCCGCACGCGTTAAGGAGTTGCCCCCTCGTCAGGCGAGAATCTCTCACACCGCCATACCCGCACGATCCGTTTCCCAAAGGGCATCGGTTACAAAGTTTTTGGAATGCGGGGCTGGTGTCCCAGAGCAGTTTAATTCCGTTTGAGACGGTAAAACGCCGTCGAATCAGAAGCCTTGATCGACAGCCGCCAATGTCCGGCCACCAACTCAGCCTCAGCGGTAGAAACTGCGGACCAACTCCCCTCCGCTTCATTCATACGCTCCGCGCTCTGAAGCTCGTAACCTTTCGCCCATTCGGGCCATAGGACCCGGAGAACCCCCGGCCGAACGATTTCGACCCGCAGCTCCGGGGGATAAAATGGAGCCTGCAAGACAACGGAAGGCCCGGTGTATTGATCGTCCCAGTTCAAAAAGTTACCGACGGCCAGAACACGATCATCGGAAAGACAAATCAGCTGCCTCGCATGTGGATTGCCATCACCCTGCGGAGGCTGCCCACCAAAGGTCTTGTCCTTAACACCATCCGGACGGAAACGATGCGTGCCGTTGACAATGAGGGCGCCGTTCGACTGGACGGCTAGCGAATGAACCGCGAACTGGCGGCACAACTCGCCTCCAAAAAAGGGGTCAGGCTCGCCGTCGACCGGGAGGTGCAACAGGTTGTTGCAGCCGGAAGTCGTCCGAAGGGCCCCGACGTAGATCGATCCGTCCGGCGCCGGAACAATGCAGTTCACCTCGTTCATCCCAGGGAATTTGGGAAAGGTCGAGTCCAGGGTGCCGTCCGCCTCGAGGCGAAGCAGGTCGCCGCTATAGGCGGTTCGATCGGCATCCCAGTAACCGATGTATCGTCCACCAATCAAATATTTCCCGCTCGGCAGTACCTGTATGGCCCGGGCTCCACAGTCCGCGGGCAAAGGCGGACGAAAGCCCTCATCAAGGGTTCCATCCTCGTTGACACGAATCAGACTGGCATATAACCGGGCCCCGGAATAAACCCCAAACTCCCCGCCAATCAGCAGTTGTCCATTCTCCAGTTCCACGATCGCTTCGACGCGTTTGGGGGTTACGAAAAGGAGGGGTCCCCGGGAATCCCTCAGGAACCGGGAACTGTCCAGAGTCCCATCGGGATTCAGCCAAGCAACAAGCATCCGGGAATCCCCATTGACCCGTCCAAAGATGCCGCCGACGATGATTTTCCCGTTCATCAGCTCGCGAACTGCATGAACCTTAAAGGCATTGGCGGAGGTCAGCTCGGTAAGTTGAGGGGCCTGAAACGACGGATCAGGGGTCCCGTCAACTCGCAGCCGCGCGACTCCCGAAAACCCAGGGGTGCACTGGACTTGGGAGAAACTTCCTGCGACCAACATCCCTCCGTCCTTCTGACGGTAAACCTGAGCAATGGTCGCGATACTGTCGCTGGCCAACGGAGCGAAGGTCGTGAACCAGGACGGATCAATGGCTCCGGCCTGCCCGCTAGGGATCACATTCAACCCGACAGGATTGCTCCACAACTCACTCGACTCATTCCAGACACGAACTCGATAGATCCCCGCGTCCTGCAGAGATGCTGATGCGATCTGAAGCTGGGGTGTGCGTCGCCCTTCAAGTGGAACGCCGTCCTTCTCCCACTGAAAATTCAGGCTCCCCTCCCCGGATGCCACCGATTCCAGGGTAACCGATTGACCCGAGAGCACGGAGCTCCCCCTGGGCTGAGAGTCGATCCTGACGGATCCGATCGGCACATCGTCCAGACTCAGACCAAATATGGCGGGTAGAATGTAGGATCGTTCCACTTTCTCCGCCAGTCTCGGGAACACCTCAGCGGCCAAAACATTGGTCCCCGCGCGGAGAGCCCCTGAATCCACGACCAGAAAATTGAGAACGACGTTGGTGGGGCCCACCTCGCACGCCGTCCAACCAGGTAAAGGTGCGTCGTTGGATAAATTAAAGCGGCCCACTTCCAATCCGTTTAAGTAGAACACTGCGCCCCCGCCGATAAAATGAGAAAGCTTGAGGGCGACTTGCCGAGGTTCTCCGTCGAAGACGAAAGTCGTTCTCAATGCTAGAGACCGCCCGATCGCAAGCGGCGATCGAACGATCACAGCCTCCCGCTTGAGCCACTTGGTATCATCGTAGGAAGGACTTGCCCAATCGGACGAATGCGGCCAAGTCAGTATCGTATAATTCCACGCATGCTCGAGCGGCACTCGCGTCTCTCCCCACGCGTTCCCGGAGATCAGGAGTGCTTTGAACACCATCAGGGAAAAAGTGAGAGATCTCAGCACAGAGCTCATCGCTGAGGTTCCTCGGGGTGGTTCGACATGAGACCGCTCATTAACACACTAATATAAGCTCCTAATCGTTTGAGCACAAGCGAGAGGGGTAGAACGCAACATTTGCTCGGGCCCAACAAGCCACCGGCTCGACGCGAATCTAGAATGAAACTTTCGGCTCGATGAACCAGAAATGCCCTATTATTCTGATAGGGTAGCCTGATTAACGAACGAACATGGACCCGATAGTCAATCACCCTCGGCAAGTGCTGAAATTCCTGACGACAGCTGCCTGGATAGGCTTGGTTCTCTGGACGTTGGTGGCAGTCTATTTGCTTTCTGCCCGGAGTCCCGGAGGGGATGGCGCGGGACGCGCGTCCGGCGCTCTTATGGGGTTAGTCTCCATGCCGGTGCTTCTCATCGCTGCAGCACTGCTTCTCTGGGGTTCTCGGGGAGGACCAACTGCGGCGGCGATGGTTGGATCGGCTTTGGTTTTGATACCCATCACGCTCGCACTTCTGATCACCATCAAGGTCAATCTGCCCAACTCTTTGAGGTTCACCCGGGCGCCTGATGGACGTTTCTACGATCCAAAATTACAGGAACTGGCGCGGGCGATCGACGCCGGTGATGCCGCTGGGATTCAACGCCTGGCTAACGACCCAGCGCTGGATCGCCGTCAGCGCGATTCCCTGGGCCGGACCATCCTCGGCCATGCGTTGGCCCGAGCCGCAGATCCGAGTGCTGGATCCGCGGTTCAGCTCGACGCTGTGCGCTGGCTACTTGCCGCGGGTGACGGGAAATGGGACGACACAGCTCTCGCACCGGATGGCCAGGCGCTGGCCCGAATCGTCGCAACTAGCGGTGACCAAGCCACTGCTCTGGCGGAGTTGGCGCTCCAGCACGGTGCGGAACTTAATCGACCCGCCTTATCCGGAAGCTATCCCCTGATTTTCGACCCGGTCATGGATCTGGCCCGCATGCAACTGTTTGCCCGGCACGGCGCCAACCTTCATGTCTTGGCTCCCCCGTCGGCCGGCGGTATCGATGGGTGGACTCTGTTGATGTGTGCCGTGGATCGCGGACGCTTTGCGCTCGCAGCCTGGCTGCTGGAACAAGGGGTAAACTGTCAGCATGTCGCCTCCGATGGTGAATCATTGGAAACCCTCCTGAAGGGCACTTCACTCTTCCACTCCGAGGCCCCAGCACCAACGGATCCGGACGAGCGACGCTTCATCGAAGTACTCCGCCCCAAGCTGAATCCATCGCGATGATCGCAAGCCGGAGGCGAGCGCTTGGCTCATTCCACAAAGGAGCCTCTCGCTGTGGAGGTGAAAGCCAAGGAAAACCAAGGCTTAAGGCTGACGTTGGTGAAGCAGCTCGTGCAGGCAACCGCTGAAATCGTCCAGCGTGTTCGGTTTGTGAAGCAGGCGGGTCACGCCCAGATTGTGAACTCGGGCGACGACATCGTCAGTGAGATGTCCCGAGCTGAGCATAATTGGGATAGTGGGATGAAGCTTTCGAATGGCCTGGATAAACTCGATGCCGGAAATCCCCGGCATGTGCAGATCCGTGATGACCAACTGGTAGAACTCAGGATTGGCTTTAAACGCCCTCAAGGCGGTGCCAGGATCGGTGTAACCATCGGCTTCGTAGCCGAGGCGATGCAGCATCTTGACCGCCAAATCCACCAGTGGTTGTTCATCGTCGAGATAGAGGATTCGCTCGCCGGCACCTCTACGGAGGGAGCGAGCCGCGAGTGCGGGTCCGCCGCTCTCCGCACCGACTCCAGGGAAGTAAAGATGAAAGGCCGTGCCCTGTCCGGGCTGGCTGAACACACGGATCACCCCATCGTGTGATTTCACGATGCCATGCACGACCGACAGTCCCAGGCCGGTGCCGCGGCCCGGTTCCTTGGTAGTGAAGAACGGTTCGAAAATCCGGTCCAATGTCGAAGCGTCCATCCCGTGCCCATTGTCGATGATCGACAGGCAGGCATAGACGCCTCGGTGTAGATCCGGGGAAGGTGCCGGGTCTCGTCCCTCAATCTTCACGGACTGAAGTCGAATCTCGATCCGTCCAGGCCCTTCACCGATGGCGTGCCAAGCGTTGGTGCAGAGGTTGAGGACAATCTGGTGGATCTGCGTGGCGTCGGCGAACACGCTCGGCGCCGTGGGATCCAGTGTCTTGATCAGCTCAATCCCGGCCGGCAGGCTGGCCCGTAACAGCCCTACCGCCTCCTGAATCACCGGCCCCAGAGGAATGTTCTGCCGGCTTTTGGGCTGTTGACGACTGAAGGCGAGGATCTGCCGGACAAGGTCCCGAGCTCGGTTCGCTGCCCTCTGGATTTCGTTCAAGCTCGCCGAGGCCGGATGGTTGGCATCCAGATCGAGGGTGGCCAGGTGAACATTTCCGAAGATAGCTCCCAGAATGTTGTTGAAATCATGAGCGATGCCACCCGAGAGGGTGCCCAACGCCTCCATCTTCTGGGCCTGTCTAAACTGGGCTTCGAGTTGGCGGCGGTCGGTGACATCCTCGGCGATCCCAGCGATACGATAGATGGCCCCTGAATCGGCCTTGACTGGAAACGCACGATCGTGAATCCATCGGACCGAACCGTCAGGCCTCAGGATGCGATACTCGATGTCATAGGTTCCCTGCGACTGGTTCTGGGCAAGTGAGTTGCCCACCCGCTCGCGGTCATCGATGTGAATGGCCTCGAGCCAGGAACCGGGAGACTGGTAAAGGCTTTCGCAAGATCGCCCCCAGATGCGTTCGTATCCCGGGCTGACGTAGAGCATTTGAGTCTTGTCGGCGTTAGTCAACCAAAACACCTCGCGGATGTTTTCCGCAAGTTGCTGAAATCGCGACTGGGTTTCCTGCACCATTCTCTCGGAAGATTTCCGGTCGGTGATATCATGATTGATGAACAGCAGGCAGCGCTTTCCGCTCAGCTCAATTTGCTCCACGGAAGCGAGCACGGTGAGAAGAGCGCCGGACTTGGAACGGAGCTGACACTCGGCTCCCCGGACGGGCTGGCGAGCTTCTAGAGCTTCGGTGATGGCCAGGCGTTGAGCCGGAATCGACCAGACACCGAGTTCCATCGCGGTCTGTCCGATGACTTCGTCGCGGGAAAACCCCAGCAATTCGGTGAAGGCCTGGTTCACATCCACATACCTACCCTCCGGATAAGTACTGATCGCAATGATGGCAGGGTTTGCCTGAAAGGCCTTGGCAAAGCGTTCCTCGCTTTCAAGCAGGGCCTTTTCCGAGGCCCGGCGGGCGGTTACATCGCGTGTGACCGTGGCAAAACCAATGGGCTCCCCCGTTTCTCGGTTCCGGACGAGAAACATGGAGCGGGAGATGTCGATCAGTTGCTTGGTCTGCAGATGGAAGAGCTGCATCTCGCCATCCCAAACGCCTTTTTCCCGAACGAGGGGTACGATCGTGTCGGTAAACCACGACCGCCACCGGTCGGGCACGTAATCGGCAAAGTTCAGCGTCCGGATGTCCTCAGTCTCACCGAAGCCAATCATCCGACGCCCAGCCGGATTCAGGTAGGTCAACTGACCGTTCAGCGCGGCGGTGGCAATGAAATCGGCGCTGTGCTCGACAAGCAGCACCAGGCGTTCGCGTTCCTGCTCGGCCCGACGCCGTGCCGTCACATCGATGGAATGGATAAAGAGCCCGTCTGCCACCGGCCGGATCTCCAGATCAAAGATGGCGGAACTGCCGTCGGCATACGTGAAAACATTTTCAATGCGCTGAGAAATCCGTTCGACCAGGCACTGTTTCAATGCGGAATAGAGGGACGTTCGCTCCACTTCAGGATAGATGTCGGTAATCTTCCTTCCGATCAACTCTTCCCGGCTCCGCCGTCCCTGCTGGGCGGCAACTCGGTTGACGTAAATGTAGGTCCAGTCGAACCCGATGATCTGGCAACCCTCCATCAGCGAATCCAGGGTCGCGTTCAGCCGTTGCTCGCTTTCTAGCAACGCCGCCTCGACACGCTTTCGATCAGAGATGTCCGAATGAGTGCCAATGACGCGAATGGGACGGCCGTCCTGACTGCGAGTCATCACCTTACCGCGATCCAAGATCCACTTGTAGGAGCCGTCCTTGCAGCGCAGTCGGTGCTCACTCACGTAGAGGGGTATCCGGGCATCCAGGTGGGCCCGCAGCGTGGCGAGCACGCGGGCTTTGTCCTCAGGATGAACACGCGTGTCCCATTCCTCCAGGTGATGACTGATTTCGTGATCGGCGTAGCCTAGCATGGATTTCCAGCGGCTCGAGAAGTGCACCTCGTTGTTCTGCGCGTTCCAATCCCAAAGGCCATCGCCGGAGCCTTCCAGCGCGAACTGCCATCGTTCCTCGCTCTCCCGCAAGGCGGCCTCAGCGCGACGCCGTTCGATCAGGTCGGCCTCCAGCGCGGCGGTCCTTTCGGCAACACGTTGCTCCAGCGTGAGGGTGTAGGAGGCCAGCTCCCTCCGTGCACGAATGGCGACGAACGCAAAGGAGGCGAGCAAAAGAACCACGCTAGCCACCGTCCATAGGAACCAGCTCCTGCTTTGCCAGGGCAACGAGTAGACGATGAAGTGGAAAACCGCCGGGGTAGGATCGATGTCGCCTCCACCATCCTGTGCCCGGACGGTGAGCGTGTGCGTCCCTAAAGGCAGCGGCGGAACCTCAATCTGTCGTTCCGGACTTTGCCGAAACGGGCTCCACTCCTGATTGTCCACCCGCCACGAAAATGAATGATCCGAGCGATGGTTTAACGGGCGGAACCGTTCCACGGCCTCCACGCGCAGGGTGAGGCTTCCTCCTTCCAGAAGGTTGGTGACCACCCCTGACAGCCGTGTTTCAGGGGGAACACGATCAGGATGAAACCGTAGCAGAATCTCATCGTTGCCTGCCCAATAGGCACCACGATGGTCTTTGATCACTCCGTCAGCGCGGATGTCCTCGGGAAGTTCGATTTCGAGCGGCAGGGCATCTCGATGATTTTCGACCACCGTCAAACAGGACTTGCCGCCCACCAACAGGGTCAGATCTGGAGCCAGTGAGATGTTGCTAACGGAACGGGTTGGGAATGTTTTCCATTGGCCTTCACGATAACGTGCCAACCCAACGGTTCCGCCGGTTGCCCCGGTGCACCCCACCCAAATCTCCCCTTCCCGTTCCACCAAGCCAACGACGGTCCGACCAGGAAGCCCGGCGACGGGTTCCCATGTTGGGGTGCCCAGCCGCATTCGATACAAGCCATTGTCGCCATATAACCAGAGGCTGGAGCCATCGCGGCTCACATGCAGGCCGTGATGGAACTCGCTCAGGATTTCGCGCGGCACATCCAGAGTGGCCGTCCTACCTGTCCCAAGTTGGAAGATGACGGCGTTGGTCTGGGCAAACGGACGCCAGAGCATCCAGAGGCTGTCCTGCCTCGCTGCCAGGCCAGCTTCTGAAAACGTTCCATCTCTGGTGGGTAGGGCGAATTGCGACCAACGGCCATCGAGGAAACGGGCGGTCGATGGCTGGCCATCCCGATCCAGCCCAATCAGCCAGTACCCGCCGGTTTCAGCACCTCTTCCGGCTTGAATCGTTCGCAGCCCGGTGTGGGTCTCGGTGAAATGCACCACATTGGATCCGTTCCAACGCGTCACCCGGTTGGAGGACCAGCCCCAAACCGAGCCTGTGCTGTCGATCGCCAGATCGTCGTAAGGTGACTCCAGGCGATCCCACCGACCGTTCTCAAAGCGGACAGGGGTCAACGCGGGCAACACGCCCTGGCGATCCCTTCCGAACCACATCCGGTTGGGTGGTTCAACCAACTTCGGAGGAGGAATTTGGTGAAACATGTCCCACTGATCGTAACGCGTCCAACAGATCACCGTTTCGAAACCCACCACCCAGACATTCCCGTCCGGAGCTTCGCGAAGGTCCTCATTGTAACCCTGTGGGAGATCAAATTCGGCAGATCGGATGACCCACTCCGAACCAGTCCATTCACCGATCGCTTTGCGTCCGGGACTTGTGGAGACGCTGCTCAGGATCTTCCCGTCACGAGTAGCGCAGATGCCATGTTGGTGATGCGAGGGTTTCGCCGGGGTCGGTTGGAGCTTCCACTCACTGTTGAGCAGCAGGTAGACATCGACGCCCGCGGAGAACATCAAGGGACGGCCGGGGACTTCTGCGAAGCAGCCGGACGAAAAACTATCCCTGTCGGGTGCCGGCGTAATGGTGGTTACCCAATTGGATCCGCTCCACTGGGCCACTCCGTCCTTGGTCACCACCCACTGGCGGTTGGAGGAGTCACGAAAATAATTCACCACGTAATCACTCGGCAGCCCATCCTGCGTGGTGAAGCGGCGCCACTGACCATTCCGAAGCGACGTCAGTCCGCCGCTGCGCGCGGAACTGGGCCATGGATCGCTGCAGAACCAGAGCGTCCCATCCACGTCCTCGACCATGCGTCGGACGCTGGGGCCGGCGAGGTTGGTTTCAGAACCCTCGGTGCGAAATGTCTGGCCATCATAAACACCCGAGCCCCGATCGGTCCCGACCCACAGATCTCCCTGGCGGGTGACGAGTAAGCAACGAACGAAGTCGCTGGGCAACCCCTGTGCGACGCCATGCTGGCGCCAGTTGTAGCCATCGTATTCTTGTAATCCACCTGAAGTCGCCAGCCAGACCTTGTCTACGGTTCCAGGCTGGTGTCTTCTTTGAAAGTCGATGTGGAAAACGTTCTGCCCCGCCAGTCGCGCGTCCTGCGCGAAGGAAAGCATCCGCCATTTCTGCCCCTCGTTCGCCTCTTGTTGTTGTGCCGCACCGTGGGAAGTGGAAAGCGTTGTGTGACACCACACGCAGAAAGCCAGCCACCACCACCCCGTTCGCCGCGACTTGACTCGGTTTGTTCGCATGCTACTGGGGGAATCATCGACAGGATGTGCAGGGGGGAAAAGCTAAAATACTTGCCATTTGTTGACCAAGGATCGATGTACGATCGGAAAAGCCGGGGGTCCAAAGCGTAAGACGCCGCCGGGAGCGAGGCGACTACCCTGGTTGCAGCAGCGAAGGGTGCCAAGATGCACCTCCGACGAGGGCCCCAATCAGGGCGAGACGAGAATTCGGTAAAAACGAACCGGCAGCCGTTCCGGGTTGAGATCGGTGAACGAGTCCGAGGACGTTTCCATCTCTGCGCTCGACAAGGTGCTCCAGTCGATCAGGTTGGTTGAGACCTGAACCAGAAAGGGCACACCCTCATTACCGCTCACTGTCACCCGAAGTCTGCCGTCCGGCAGCAGTCGAGGCTCCAACCGGATTTCAGGCCTCACGACGATCGTGAACGATCGCGTCAAATTCAGCTCATCCGGGAATTCCGCATGCTCGATCGTCACGGAAATGACGTTGGTCGTGCCGCTCTGATCCGGCCCTGGCAGCCACGACAAGACACCCCGGCTCGGGTCTAACGAGAGTCCATCGGACACCGGGGACTGGAGAGAATAGCGCAACGTTCCTGGGGGCGAGAGGATATGGCCTGGGGACAGGCTCAAGCTCAGCTGCCCACCTGCATGTATGGACTGAGGCGGCAGATCCCGCAGCAGGCCGGAGTTGGCTTGGATCACACTCCCGCTGTCCTCGTAGAAAGCAGCCTGAAGCGCGCTGGACCAAACGTTGCTGACGATGGTCAAATTGGTCAACGTCGCTGGCAGCGGAATCAGCAAGGGTTGGGTAGCGACGAAAAAGGTATTTCCGAAAACACGCGTATGGTCGGAGAGGAGCGCTCCACCTCCCAGGACCTCCAGGCCTCCGGCTAGCGATTCTAGGTAGTTGTTGGAGAAAGCCACTTTTCGTCCCAGCCAACCCAGATTATCAGTAGGGCCAGAGTTGGAGCTTCTAAACGTGTTGCCATCGATCGTCAGACCCCCAAAGTCGCTGCGGCTGGTGTCCTCTCGCAATCGCACCCGCTCCCCCACTTCCAGTGCGTGAATGTCGGCACCTTGCACCGTGTTCCCGGTCACGACTACATTGCTGATGGCCACCGCACTCCAATTCTGAATGACCATTCCCTTTCGCCCGCCCACCAATGTATTCCCGGAAACACGGACGTTGTCACAAGACCTGAGTGTGACCAATCCCGCAGACTCGCTGGGCGACGTGGTGTTGTCCCCATAAATCTCAGGGGAAACCATGGTAAATGTGTTATTGACCACGCTGGCACCACTGACCCCTTCCACGATCAAATAGCCATTGGCGATCACGTTGTCCGAAAAAGTGATCTGCTCGAGTTTGCTGTCCAGGTAGTTCCGTACCCAGGTCAAACCCACGTTAGAAGCCCGATTGTGGCGGAAAACGACATTCACCGAAAGCCCAAAGCCAGGCATGAAGTCTTCGTGGTAGAAAATAATGTCGGTAAGGCCTTTGCAATCGATGGCCTCGTTGTGCTCAATCGTCATGTCGCGATTCCCGGTGGGATCGATGTAGCCAACCATGAGCCCATTGATATTGGTGAAGGTGTTGTTAAAGAGCAGGATTCCCTGGTTTTGCTGGGAAACCGTCACTGCACCTTCCGTATGCAGAGCGAGTGCTGAAGCGCGGCAGAGGTCGGCAAAGTAATTGTTGCTGATGCTCATCAGGGAAGCGCTGCTGAGATGAATCGCCGCGCCGCCCGCGCCGGTGAACCGATTGCCCACAATCCTGGAATTCACCCCTCCCAAATTAATGGCATCGCCCCAACTATTCTCGAAGGAACAGTTCTCGACACTCTGACCTACCCCCCGAAACACAATCAGCTGTCCGACCTGCCAAGCATGGTGGAAATTGTTTTTGTCGTAATTTCCATCGAATCGTACTCCCTGAAGTTTGATTCCTTCGCTTTCGGCCGGCAGCTCCACCAACGGATGAATCGTCACCACCAGGTCTCCGGCCGAATACGATTGGCCGAGTTCATACATCATGGTCAGCACATTGCCATTGATTCCGACGATCTTGTGCTCGACGTCGAAGGGAGCCTCACCGTCCCCCATAGCCGGCCCTCGGATGGGCGTGATTTCCATTCCCACCTCGAACAAGGACCCGTCAGCCACCTTCAGGGTCTTGCTCCCGATAGGAGCATCCTCGGTCAGCCTGGTCTGGATAGAGTCACACCGACGGAGTGTGGCGCCGAACCCCAGCCAAGTTTGGCCGGACATAGCGATCAACCTTTGACCAAGGTTGTAGACCATGTTGCTGGTGAAATAGACGGTTCCGCCGACACCGGCAGCGTTGATGGCTTCCTGGATGGGGACGTGCGAGTACGTGACGCCGTCTCCGACCGCGCCAAAGTCTTCCACCAATTCTGAAGACAGCGTCCAACCCGGAAGAGCGCCCATCCAGAGCACACCCAAAACACAAACTATGTAAACAAGCTTTTTAATAACAAATGAGCCTTATTATAAGCTCTTAAAGGTTGATAGTCAAAAAGGCAGCCGAAATCCATTTATAGCGTAACCAATTGATAATTAATTATTTGTAGGACTGCAATTCATGCAAAGCAGAGGTCAAAGCGCCGTTGAAGGGACTGTTAGGCCGTCAACGACTCTCCGCCGGTGGTTAACATTCGGGGCATCCATTCGCTAACCAAGCCAAGTGGCTATTTACAAGCGGTTCTGCGATAAGCACTTCATCTACCAAAGTCAAACTTCGAACTCGCACGCAACCCAGGAGTCACCGTGCAGGTTGCCGAAGCTTTAGGTATTCGGCGTACCGAACGCGAATATAAATAAAGACGCGAATTCAATACCAAGGTCGGACGACCGACGAAGCTAACGCATACCAGACACAAACTAAGGACACGGCGCGGCATAGCAACTGCCTGCCACTGAAGGGAGGATAGAACAGGAAAGTAAGAATGCCTACCGGAAATTTTCAGACATTTAGAAAATAATCAGGGGGCATTTGCGGGAGGGTCTGCGGTCGTCCGAAAACCGGGAAACTGACTTTTAGCCGCAAAGAACGAAAGACTACGAAAAAACCGATTCCGCTTCAGAACCACGGATCCCATCCGTTGTCCCCTCTTTCGTCTTCTTTCGCTTCTTGCGGCTAAAGCCTCCCTCTCTCGGCCTCCGACCAGGAACAAGACCATTTTGCCGCAAAGAACGAAAGATGACGAAAAAACTGATCCGGATTCAGGTCAATTGATCCCATCCGTTGTCCCCTTCTTTCGACTTCTTTTGTTTCTTGCGGCTAAATCCTCCGCCTCGCCTCCATCTGTTGACGCCAAACTGCCCCAGCCGATGTCCCATCGGATATTTGCTGGCTTGTGTGCAAGCGAGAATGATGCTTACGGTAACGCCATGAAATCCATCGGACTGGCGCTGACCTTCTCCACCAGCCTCCTCCTCGCCGACATCGCCGTGGCCGATCAGGCTGGACGTCGCCACGCGGAAAATGAGCTGCATGCTCGGCCAGCCATCGAAATCACGGTCGGCCCACGCGATGCCCATATCGTCGGATCGGATCATCGCGCTCTCCAAGCAGCCGTGGACTACGTGGCCGGCCTCGGAGGCGGGGTCGTCACCATCGCTCCCGGCGAATATCGCATGCAAGACTCACTGCACTTGCGCAGCCGGGTCACGGTGCGTGGTTCAGGCGGCAGCACGGTGCTGAAAAAGGATCGCGAATATCGCTCCGCCCTCGCTGCCGATGGTGACTTTGGTGAGGCGGCCATTGTAGTCGCGGATCCAACGGGGTTCCAAATCGGCCACGGTGTCTACGTCGCTTCCAAAACGCAGCGGAACTTCCACGGCGTTTGCGCCACGCTGCTCAACGGTCGCAGCAACTACTTCACCCTCAGCCGCTCGATGAACGCGGATATCATGGTGGCCGACGATGGATTCGCCGCCACCGTTTTCCCGGTCATTAGTGGCTATCATTTGGAAGATGCGCGTGTAGAGAACCTCACCATCGATGGCAATCGAGCCGAGAATCCCACCCGGGTGGATGGGTGTCGCACTGCCGGAATCTTCCTCTACCGCGGGGACAATACCGTGATCAGCAACTGCGTGGTGCGAAACTACTCAGGCGACGGCATCAGCTTTCAGCAATCGAACGATGTGAAGGTCCAAGGCTGTGTGGTGGAAGGATGCGCCGGCTTCGGGTTGCATCCGGGCAGCGGCTCTCAACGTCCGTCCGTGGTGAATTGCCGAGCGAGTGCCAATGGAGATGACGGTTTGTTTTTCTGCTGGCGCGTTCGAGGTGGCCTGGCGGAAGGGAATCTGCTGGAAAACAACGCCGGACGTGGCATGTCGATCGGACACAAGGACAGCAATAACTTGGTTCGCGGTAACATCATTCGCAGAAACGCCCGGGGCGGGGTTTATTGGCGGGCAGAGAGCGAGGCCATGGCGGCTCACGGCGTCACGTTCGAAGGCAACACCGTGACCGATAATCAGGGCTGGGGTTTATTCGTGGATGGGGCCACCCGCGATACCGTCATTCGCAATAATCTGGTCGAGGACACCGGCAGCGGACGTCAGAAGACCGGTGTCCGCATTGGATCGCGCGCTGGCGAAGTGACGCTGGCTGGCAATCGAATCAAAGCCGCAACCCAGGTCCTAGACGAACGGAAAGATCCCGCGGAGAACAGACCGGGCAGCCCCGGCAAGTGACCGTGCTAGGTGCTAGGTGCTAGGTGGCCGTTGGCAGTGGTCAGTTGTCCGTTGGCAGGGTCTCGTCACTCGTCACTCGTCACTCGTCACTCGTCACTCATCACTCATCACTCATCACTCGTCACTCATCAGTAGTGTCCGGTTTAAAAACCCGGTAAATAGGGCGCTTTATTGAGGTTGGGAATTTTCTCGGGAGGCAAGTCATCGAAAAGCCCAGCAAACAGCGGAGTTTTCTCAAAAAGTGTGATGCTAAAAATCTGCA